>NZ_JBATHS010000066.1:0-5518 GCF_049667165.1 Maribacter sp. | reverse complement strand
GGTCACTAGTATGCCTTCCCCAATTTTATCAAAAAGTTGTGATGCGGCATCCGTAATGACTTCGGTATCAAATCCCCCAATATTGGGGACCATTTGGCGGAAATACTGGTTCAGCGATTCCTCGTCTTGGGCAAATTGTACACCGGGGAAATAATCGGGCCATACCCCTATACGAAAGATGTTGAACCAGAACTGTTCATCGGGTGTTGGGGTTATCGTCGCTTCGACCATGCTGCGACTTGCCCTACCACGTCTGGGCTGATCCATGATATAGGTGCTAAAACCGCGTCTTAGAAAAATGTTCTGGTAACCTTCCCGTCCATCGGGCGTGGTTTCCCATGTCTTTGAAAACTGGCCGATACCGTGCCACATCACCAATGGATATTTACGCGTATTAACCGGAATCTGATAATAGATATAGGCATGGTCGCCATGATAGGTCTGACCTTCAGGGTTTCGTTTGATAGCGTCAAAAGTTCCCGGGTTTTCAATAACGCCGCCACCCACCACAAAACTGCCCTGATCTTGGATGATTATGGGTTCTTTTTGGGCAATGATGCCCGACATCATCAATATTGAGAAGCCAATTGATAGTATAAATGTTGTTTCTGCGAATTTCATAGCTAAGATTTTATTTCTTTAAATGGAATTGGGATACATTCCCCATATTTATCGCTTTGTGTACTCTTCATCGGTAACCGCTTCAAGCCATTCCGTTGGGCCGTTTACCCTGCTAGTAATCGCCACTTGTATGAATTCGGTATCCGAACTTGCTCCGTGCCAATGCGGGATGTTCGCAGGACATTTTACAACATCCCCTTTGTGTAGTATTTTCTTTTCACTTCCTTTTTCCTGGTAATAGCCCTTGCCTTCCAAGGCCAAGATAATCTGTCCGTTTGGATGCGAATGCCAGTTGGTTCTTGCCCCTGGTTCAAACGTAACACTGCCAACGGAATTTTGGTTGATACTATCAGCAAACACAAGCATTTCCAACCAGGCATTTCCGACAAAGTTGTCATTTGTGATTATTTTCCCCTTAGGAAAAATCAGTTCTTGTTCTGAAGTTGAATTGATGGTTTTATTTTTTTCCTCCGATGGTTTACAAGAAAAGATGATTGTTACAATCAAGATTACTACTAATAGATTTTTGTTGTTCATAGGTTCCAAGTTGTGTTAATCTTTAGATTTTAACAATTCGTCCAAAACTTTCTTGGCCGACTCGATTTTTGAGTTGTCCAAGTTTATTTTCAAAACATCGACCAATTCAACTAATTGTTCTTGGGTAATCCCCTGTATTAAGCAAATATTCATATGCGAACGAAGCATAGGTTCAACATCGCCGATCGTTATCAAAACGGAAACCGTGACCAGTTCCCTTTGCTGATAGTCCAAAACATCGCGTTCAAAAATATCGGCAAACAAGTGTTCCTTTAAAAAGACTTCGATAACAGGGGCAAACTCTGCATAATCGGCTTTTGGACCATCCAACTTCTTTTGCACCAAGTCCTCTAAAATCGATTTTCCCCTGTCGTATTTTGGACGCGTATCTTCAATAGGAGTGGCCTCTTTGCCCATAGTATCTTCAATTCCTTTTTCCTTGCGTTCATCCAATACTTTGATAAAAGTTCGTAAACCCCGTAGGCTACGCGGAAATCCGCAGTAGGCATAGAGATGTACCATGACCTCCTTGATCTCGTTAACGGTCAGTCCTGCCTCCAAACCTTCGACCAAGGCCGATTCCAAATTTTCTAGATCGCCTTTTGCGGTCAGTGCCGAAATGGTCACTATCGCTTTTTCTTTTGCCGATAATCCGTAGGGTTCTATTGCGGCCGAAACTAGGGTAAAGTTTAGCAACAAAAACAGGCAAAAAAGCGATTTTAAAAATGGATTGTTTTTCATGGGAACTTTTCTTTGTTATGATTTGTGTTTCTAATTACAATTTAGGCTTTAATTTTTTGCATGGGTTTATAAATTCAACCAATAGGTCAATTTAAGATTTATTGACCGAAATCGGGGTGCGTAGGGTGCGGTAAAATAGTTGTCGTTATATACGAGGTACAAATCTGACAATGGGGCAAAACGCCATTGCAATCGCGAGTTGATTCCCAGGTTTTCTTGCTGGTTACTGTATTGTACAAGGGTGTTCCAAAAAAGACTTTTGCTAAAGGTGATATCCGAACGAAAAGTGGCGAAAAAAATATCGGCATCGGCATAAGGGTCTGGTAACCGTATTCCGTTATAGTCGAGTGCCAAACTGAATTGTGCCTTGGGTTGTATACGCATTCCTAGTAGTGCCCCAACAGCGGTAATGTTACCATTGAAAAAACGGCCAAACTTGGCATTTGCCCCATAGGTAAGCAAATTGGTATTATTGGATAGGTATTCAAATTCAAATTGATTAAAATGATAGCCCTGATTTCCGGGGATAGGTATTGCCCCTGAGGATCTTGCGGGGTCAAATGGAGCGGTCAGGAATATAAAGTTGTTCGTAAATGTTGCCTCGGCAGTGGCCTGATCTTTAAAAGCCACTTCCCAACTAAGATTGTATTCATGATCTGTTTTCTTGTAATCCAAAGTAGGTCTCCAATACATCAGCGACAAGAATTGCAGTGCATGTGTATTGATAATGCCCTTCTTGGGGTAGAGGATCCGTTGTAAACCATTTCCCCACTTTAGGATATCATTTCTTGGGACAAATCCCAAATCAGCCCTAAAATCTTCATCGATATACACGAAATCTTCGATAATGCGCCATCTTCGAGGACCATAAGTGAATGTGGCTTGTGTAGAAAGATTCCCATCATGGTCACCCGGTTGAAAGGATTTGTGCATATAGAATTTTCCGTTCCAAATGTTATTTGCCGATGCTAGGTTATAATCGGCCCCGATGACCCGATTGTAGTTTTCATCGGGCGTGATATATGCCTCGTTCCCCATGGCCTGGCGGTTTACCCAGAACACCCCGACATTTGACCGGCTGCCTACTTTACGTTGTAGGGCCAACATCAAGTTGTTGTTAGAGGCTATTTCATTGGCCTCATCTTTGGCCGTCTGAATATTGAGCACACCCAATCGCCAATCTTTATTGAGTTTGCCACTGAGCCGTACCCCACCTATAATATCATTTTGAATCAGGTTGCCATTGGCGTCCCTGGCCAAACCGATACGTCGTGAGAAAAAGGGTTTTGCCTCATTGAACGTATTCCCAAAATTCTCGAACAAATCACTATTATCGATAAAAAATTGACGCTTTTCAGGTAGCCGAACCTCAAAACGGGTAAGGTTAGTGAAAATATCATCGATTTCAACATTTGAAAAATCAGGGTTTATGGTCAGGTCCAAATTCATTCCGTTCCCGATTGAAACTTTGGCATCACCCCCGACTTTAAACTGGGTATTCGATTCATCCGAGGCGTAATCTTTATCGGTCAAGGTATTAATATAAGGAATAAGCGTTAGGGGTGTACGGGATTTCCCCAAGGGTTTTTCAAAAACCAATTCACCCATATCAGCCAGGCTAGAGAGCATTTGGTTCTGCGGCACCCTGACCCAGGTATCCTGCTGGTTGCTCTGGTTGTTCCAGCGGTAGGGCCGGAATCGCCATGAAGTACTGCCCTCGGGAAATTTCAAGGAGGTAAAGGGAATGGCGACCTCAACGACATAATGGTCGTCAAAACGGGTCGCTTCGGCTTGCCATTTAACGTCCCAGGTGTTGTTAAAGGAGGTTCCACCATCGGAGACCAAACCTTCGCGAAGTACCCCGTATGGGGTGACTCCAAAAAAATAGGCCGTGGTCCCATCACTGAAGGTATCGAACAATAGGGAGATATTGTCATTGGTAAGGGCCCCGAAGTCTCTTTTTAAGGTAGATACGACATAATTACCGGCGGCCTTTTCAGAATATATGCCTACATACAGATGGGTGTCCGAATACAAAACCTTCACCTCGGTCCTAAATTCAGCGGTTACCTGATCCGAAGGAAAAAACTGTTGGAAATCACGGGCTACTTCCGCAGTTTCCCAAATAGCTTCATCCATGGTTCCGTCCAAGGCAATTTCTTCCGTGATGTATTTGGCCGTGACGGTTTTTGGGGTATTTTGCCCTAATACAAAACCACCTAATGCGAATAGGAATCCAAATAATGCCACGTTTTTCATATACAACGTTGATTTAATACGACCTTGATAATTGCTATAGCTCAAAAGTACGAGGTAAATACCCGCCAGATCATACCCGGATTACGGAATTGCCTACCATTTTTACGGATTTAGTCCGAACTACTTGAATCACTGGAGATCAATGCCTTATCTTTAATAAAAATTTAGAATTTACCATGAAAAATGTTTTGAGAATCAATACCGTTGGTGATTACCTGAGACTTCGAAATCAAGAGGTCTTACATCCATTGGTGGGAATTGTTGATTTTGATAAGTTGGGTGAGGAGAATTATTCAAACAAAGATTACGATGCTTTCCATTATAAGTGTTATGCTATTTTTCTGAAAGATGCCAAGGGATGCAAAATGCATTACGGGGGCAAACCGTACGATTATGATGAAGGAACACTTGTTTTTATGGCGCCAAACCAGACCATCGAACTTGGTGGTTTCGACCCTGATTACGTACCTAAGGGCTATGCCATGTTATTTCATCCAGATTTGTTATTGGGTACCGATTTGGGCAAAAAAATGAGTGCCTATAATTTTTTCTCGTATTCCTCCAACGAGGCGTTGCACCTTTCGGCCAAAGAACGTAAAGTGATTCTGAGTTTGTTGGAAAAAATCCAATTCGAGTTGGAGCAGAATCTTGACAAGCACAGTAAAAAACTGATTGTGGCCAATATTGAATTATTTCTGGATTATTGCACACGTTTCTATGACCGACAATTCTTGACCCGTGAAATGGAAAATCAAGGTTCTTTAGAGAAGTTCGACAATTTGTTGAACGAATATTTCGGATCTGAGAAACCCCTAAAACATGGTACGCCTTCGGTGGGTTATTTTGCCGACCAGTTACATCTATCATCCAATTATTTTGGGGATTTGGTCAAAAAGGAAACGGGAAACTCAGCCCAGGAATATATTCAGAACAAGCTCATAGATATTGCCAAGGAAAAAGTTTTTGACCCGAACAAATCGGTCAGTGAAATTGCCTATGAATTAGGTTTTAAGTATCCACAGCATTTCTCAAGGCTTTTTAAACAGCGTGTCGGGCATTCACCAAGTGAGTTTAGGAATTTGAATTAAAACTTCTAGCATTAAGCGATAAGCATTGATTTTCGGACCTAATGGGATAAATATTTAGGATTATATGCTATTTTCAATCCCAACTAAAGAAATCCATCGCAATGTTATCCCCAAAATCAAAAAGAAACATTTCACGGATCATTCCTTTTGGGGTGATCTGGCTTGGTTTAGGATGGTTTATCCTCTTTGTTGAAGGGGCGGCCACTCAGCACCAAAATTTGAATCCTTCTTCTGCGATAACCTTGACTACCGAGGTTTTCATTTTTGCCAGT
>NZ_JBATHS010000065.1:0-2112 GCF_049667165.1 Maribacter sp. | reverse complement strand
TACAATATTCCAATGAACTTCTTCATTCCCCAGACTACCCGGGGAAAACCCTCCAGAACACTTCTTCCGGCCTCCTTAAAGGCAGACCCTGTGTCCCAAAGCGGGTGCAAATATAAGATGGTTTTTTAAATTGCACCCTAATCTGTCAACTTTTTTTCAAAAAAAAATCTGAAAACCCTATAACCCCCTATTTCCTAAGGTCTTAAGGGAAAATAAATATTAAAAAAGGGTATTAAATATAATACATTACTTGGATCTTCACAAGATTATCATAGGCTTTTTTTTGCGTTGGGGACAGTCCCGAAGGGTCGGGAGCATCCCCGAACGCAGTAAGGGATATAATGAATGGCCCGACCCAGTACTTTTTAAAGTCTGGGTAACGCCCTAAAAACATAACTTTATATATTGCCCGCATGAATACAAGATACTATCTTTGCACACTTACTGTCATACAAAAAACATGATCAAGATTACATTACCAGACGGAACCGTTAAGGAGTATAGCAAGGGCAGTACTCCTATGGATATTGCCAAAAGCATTAGCGAGGGCTTGGCGCGCAACGTTATTTCGGCCAAGTACAATGACACTATTGTGGAAACCGTCACCCCTTTACATGACGATGGATCCTTGACCTTATATACCTGGAACGACGATGCCGGTAAAAAAGCGTTTTGGCATTCTTCGTCGCATAGTGTGGCACAAGCCTTGGAAGAACTCTTTCCTGGTGCCAAGCTGACCATCGGACCTGCCATTGAAAACGGATTCTATTATGATGTGGATTTTGGAGCGCAGAGTGTCTCGGAAAAAGATTTTCCTGCCATCGAAAAAAGAGCCCTGGAAATTGCCAGGGGCAAACATGATTTTAAAATGCATCCGGTCTCCAAAGCCGATGCCTTGGCAAAATACAAATCACAAGGCAACGAATTCAAGGTAGAACTTATCGAAAATCTCGAGGATGGCAGTATCACCTTTTGCGACCATGATACCTTTACCGATCTTTGTCGTGGGGGACACATACCCAATACCGGTATTGTTAAGGCCATTAAAATATTGAACGTTGCCGGTGCCTATTGGAGAGGTGATGAGAAGAACAAACAGCTTACCAGGGTCTACGGCATTTCCTTCCCAAAGCAAAAAGAGCTTACGGAGTACTTGGCGCTTTTGGAGGAAGCCAAACAAAGGGATCATAGAAAATTAGGCAAGGAATTGGAGCTTTTCACCTTTTCACAAAAGGTAGGCCAAGGTCTTCCCTTATGGTTGCCGAAGGGTGCCGCACTGCGCGAACGTTTGGAGGAGTTTCTGAAAAAAGCCCAGAAGAAAGCGGGATATGAAATGGTCGTGACGCCCCATATTGGTCAAAAGGAGCTCTATGTCACCTCAGGACATTATGAAAAATACGGAGCCGATAGTTTTCAGCCCATCCATACGCCAAAGGAAGATGAGGAGTTTTTATTGAAGCCGATGAACTGTCCGCATCATTGTGAAATATATAACGCTCGTCCCTTCAGCTACCGGGAATTACCAAAGCGTTATGCTGAATTCGGCACGGTATATAGGTATGAACAAAGTGGTGAACTGCATGGGTTGACCCGGGTACGCGGATTCACACAGGATGATGCCCATATATTCTGCACCCCGGATCAACTGGATACTGAATTCAAGAATGTGATCGACCTCTCATTATATGTGCTGGGTACTTTAGGTTTTGACAATTTCAAGGCCCAGGTCTCCATAAGGGATTTGAATACCCCTGAAAAATATATCGGTTCGGTTGAAAATTGGGAAAAAGCGGAAAATGCCATTATCAATGCCGCTAGGGAAAAAGGTCTTGATTTTGTAATCGAAAGTGGTGAAGCCGCCTTTTATGGCCCTAAACTTGACTTTATGGTGAAGGATGCCTTAGGCAGGAACTGGCAATTGGGAACCATTCAAGTGGATTACAACCTGCCCGAGCGTTTTGACCTCACCTATAAAGGCAGTGATAACGAACTTCATAGGCCGGTCATGATCCATCGCGCCCCCTTTGGTAGTATGGAACGCTTTATCGCCCTTTTATTGGAGCATACCGGTGGAAATTTCCCTTTATGGTTGACTCCGGAACAGGCCATAGT
>NZ_JBATHS010000064.1:0-2303 GCF_049667165.1 Maribacter sp. | reverse complement strand
GTTTCAGGTACTGGTGGAGGGTTTAAAAAATTCTCTAGAGGGGAAACCAACCTTTCCAATGCTTCCCGTCCTATTAAAGACAAGGAAAAAGCAGCTTGTGAAGAAAACAACATTAAATATTTGGAGTTGGAAGTTGCCTATGATGGCTTGGCTGTTTTGGTACACCCAGAAAATGATTGGGTAGATAGTTTTACCGTTGAAGAACTCAAAAAAATCTGGGAACCTGCTGCACAGGGTAAAATCATGAAATGGAACCAAATCCGTCCGGAATGGCCCAATGAGGAAATTCATTTATTCGGTCCTGGGGTAGCTTCTGGTACCTATGATTATTTTACGGAGGCCGTTGTAGGTGAAAGTGGTTCAAGTAGAGGTGATTTCACAGCTAGTGAAGATGATCATGTTCTCGTACAAGGAATTGCTGGTGACAAATATTCCTTGGGTTTCTTTGGACTTGCATATTATACCGAAAACGAGGATAAATTGAAATTAATTGGGGTACATAACGGGGAAGAAGTGGTTAAACCATCTCTTGAAACGGTCAAAAATGGCACCTACAGACCCTTGTCAAGGCCCTTGTTCATCTATGTAAATAGTACCTCAGTTGCGTCTCCTGAAGTTGTAGAGTTTGTAAACTTCTACATAGATAATGCAGGTGAGTTATCAAAGGATGTGGGCTATATTCCGCTTCCATCAGAAAACTACAGTGCCCAAAAAGATAATTTCAAAACTTTTGTTGAAAGTAACAAATAAGCAAAAGTTTTTTCTGGACAATCAGGCACCTAATTGGGTGCCTGGTTTCCTTATTTAATAGACATTTAATGCGAAAAATCAAAGAATTGATAATTGAAAAGTCACTATTGTCCAGTGCCTTGATTACCATTGCGGTTACCCTTGGGATTATCCTTGTATTGTCTATCGAGGCTTTTCGATTTTTTAGCGAGGTTTCGATTTTTGATTTTTTTACCGATACGCAATGGACACCCCTTTTCACCGAAAAGCATTTTGGGATCATGCCCCTACTGTCGGGCACATTGCTTACCTCGTTTATAGCCATAGCCTTTGCCCTGCCAATAGGACTATCAATAAGCATTTATTTAAGTGAATATGCCCCAAAAAGTTTTCGAAAATCCGTAAAACCCTTATTGGAATTGCTTGCTGCCGTACCTACCGTAGTTTATGGTTTTTTCGCTCTAGTGGTCGTGACGCCATTTTTACAGGAACTGATTCCGAACCTATCGGGATTCAATTCGCTTTCTGCAGGTATCGTTATGGGTATCATGATAATTCCCTTTATATCATCAATCAGTGAGGACGCGTTACATGCGGTCCCCGATTCGCTTCGGGAAGCATCATTCGGTATGGGATCTACAAGACTTCAAACGGCATTTAAGGTGATTGTGCCAGCAGCCTCTTCCGGTATTATTGTTTCCATAATCCTTGCAATTTCAAGAGCCATAGGGGAAACCATGATCGTGGCCATAGCGGCAGGGCAACAACCTAGATTGACGTTGGACCCAACAGTTCCAATAGAAACAATCACCGCCTATATCGTTCAAGTAAGTTTGGGCGATGTGCAACATGGATCATTGGAATACAGGACCATTTTTGCAGCGGGTATTACACTATTCGTCTTCACGTTTTTATTGAACACCTTGAGTTACCGAATCAGAAAAAAATTCCAGGAAAAGTATGAATAATCTTCGTAAGAACAGGCTGAAAGATCAGCTCTTCAAATACTGGGGAATCTTCTGCACCATTATCGGAGTGGTATTGCTCGTCGTATTCATTGGCGATATTTTAATTGATGGGGTACGTAGAATCGATTGGGGTTTCATTACAAATCTTCCCTCCAGAAAACCAGAAAAATCGGGTATTTACACAGCTTTGATGGGAAGTATATGGATTTTGTTCTTTACCACCATAATCGCCTTTCCTATGGGCGTGGCTGCAGGAATATACTTAGAGGAATACAGCAAAAAAAATAAACTCGCCGGCTTATTGGAAATAAATATATCAAACCTGGCAGGCGTCCCTTCCATTATTTATGGATTATTGGGCTTAGAGGTCTTTGTTAGGATCATGAATCTTGGGCCAAGTGTTTTGGCAGGCAGTTTAACCCTTTCATTATTGATACTCCCCATAGTGATTGTCGCTACAAGAGAAGCGATTAAAGCGGTACCTTCTTCAATAAAAGATGCTTCCTTCGCATTGGGCGCGTCTAAATGGCAGACCATATGGCACCAGATTTTACCTGCTTCTGGAGGTGGAATCTTAACTGGGGTGATCTTGGCACTTTCAAGGGC
>NZ_JBATHS010000063.1:0-1855 GCF_049667165.1 Maribacter sp. | reverse complement strand
TTTCTAGGGTATACCGCCAATTAAATTCATAACTTGGGGGTAAGACCGAAGGATCAACCATTTTTCCTTTCCCCAGTTTCATATTGAAGATTTTCTCCATGGTCTGATCGGTCTCTTGTGCAACCTTTTGTTCTGATTTTCGCAGAATGGTTTCTTCTGCGGCATCTTTAGCCCGTTCTTTTAGTTTTTTAAAAAATTGTGCTTGTGTGGTTAAACCCATTCCCATAAAAAGTAGGAGTAGTACTATTGTTTTTGTCTTCATAGGATGATCCATTTAGAGGTTCTTCTTCGATGTTCTTCGAATTTCTAAACCAAAAGTATTGGACTGCCCCACATAAGGTTACCACGTATGTAACAAAGTATGGAAGATATGTATCCTGAGTTTTAAATTACTGATTTTCAATATTTTGCAGATATTCTAAAGGCGTTTTTTTATATGTTTCCTTAAAACATTTTATAAAATAGGAAGGTGTATTAAACCCTACGATGTACGCCACTTCATTGATGGTGGTGTCGGAATTCTTTAATATATGTACCGCTTGTTTCAAGCGTTCAGAGCGTATAAAGGCGGTAGTGCTCAACCCCGTATATGCCTGTAGTTTACGATGTAGTTGCATACGGCTCATATGCACTTCTTTACAGAATAGGGCCGCTGTGAATTCTGGATCGGACAGATGCTTGTCCAATACTTCTTGGATCTTATTCAAGAAAAGTTCATCAGTAGGTGTAATGGCAATATCCTTTGCCTTAAATATGTATTCTTGACTATATCTATTGCGCAATGCCCTACGGGTCGCTATAAGATTCTCAACCCGCTTTTCAAGCACCTTTAACTTAAAGGGTTTTGCCACAAAATCATCGGCTCCGGAGTGCAGTCCTTTTAACTCGTTCTCTTCGCTTGAATTTGCCGTAAGGAGTATAATGGGAATGTGGCTGGTACGTACATCAGTCTTTAGGCTATTACATAGGGTTATGCCATCCCCATTGGGCATTTTAATATCTGAGATTATAAGGTCCGGTACATTTTCCAATGCCTTTTCAATTCCTTCATTACCGGTCTTGGCCTCTAATACGGTATACTTTACTTGCCAAACGGATTTTAAGAAATCCCTGATTTCTTTATGATCTTCAACAATCAGTACAATGGGCAAGGCCGACATATCCAATTTTGGCCTGATGTCATTTTCCGCCTTGTCTTCTATGTACACCTCGGCATCGATGGTTTCTTCAATAATATACTTCGCTTTAAAATTCGACTTTGCAACGGGCAACAATACGTTAAATTGAATTTGATTCCCTGCTACTTTGGCGGTAATCTGCCCTTTGTACAGTGCTACCAATTCTTTTACCAAAGACAATCCAATCCCAGCGCCATCTACATATTCGTCTTTTTGATAAAATCTGTTGAACAGCTTGTTGGTATCCGAACTTAGATTCCCATCCACTGAATTAATCACTATTATATGAACGCTATCATCCTCCCTAGTTGCTAAGAATTTGCAACTACCCCCTGCCGTGCCATGTTTAAAGGCATTTGAAAGGAGATTGGTCACTATCTTTTCGATGGCATCTTCATCATACCAGGTATCTCCCAAGTCATCTATCTCAATCCCATAGTCCATACCCGCTTGTTCGGCTTGAAACTCAAATGATTTGGCAATGAGGCCCAAGAACAATTTTAGGTCTGAATGGGCAACTTTCAGCTTCATTTTTCCCTTTTCCAGTTTTGCCATATGAAGCAATTGATCAACCAAATTGATCAACCTTTTGGTATTGCGCTTTATTGTAGCGAAAATGGCATAATCAGCATCAGTAAGGCCTCCTGCCCCCAATTTGGCATCAATGGGTCCTGCAA
>NZ_JBATHS010000062.1:0-10271 GCF_049667165.1 Maribacter sp. | reverse complement strand
CGTAAGGGTTTGGGGTGTAAATTCCGTCTATTTCGGCAAGGGCCACGGCTTGAATCACATTGAACCCTTGTGCTGCCCTCTTCTCCAAATAATGGGCTGCCTGTTCTCGATTGCATCTGTGAAAAAGCTCCCAAGCAGTATCGGCCATCCAAAAAAATGGTTTGCCATCTTCGGTCATTATAAAGCGTTGGTTCTCACTGACCACTAAGCGTTGTGCTGTCATCGTTGTAGTTATAAAAATCAGGCATACCATCGGGTAAATTCGTATCATGTTTCCTATATATTTGATTCGCATAATAAACAGGCCCATAAAATTAAAAAGGTTTATTTATTATTCTCAATTCACACGCCAAACTGTTGTAAATGGTGATCCAGATGTTTTGAAAAAAGGGTATTCCATTCCTTCGCCGATAATGCGCCAAAGGCATGGGATTCCTTCCCCTCAAAATGTGCTTCGCCCAATTGCTGGGTCTTTTTCAAATAGTCTATCAATCGTTGTTTTTCTGTGTCAAATTCCCGTTGATCGGCGATCAGGAACATGGGTGCTGTTCGGGTGTTCCTTTTATAGGGTTTTGGTCCCACCACCACATTTTTTGCGAACAATTTTATCATGAATTTTTGAAAGCCCTTGGGTTTCGGGTGTTTGTCCGTATATACCAATTCATAGGTTACATTGCAATGTGCCAACATTTGGGCAACATTCATCTTTCCCCAAAGATGGGGGGTGTCTTTGGTCAATGTATTGATTCTATCAATAGTTGCTTGGCATTCTTTGGCATTGAAAAGATTTTTCCAACTCATGATTTTTCGGTTTTTAGATGGAATGTAAAATACAAATTAATATAATTCCTTGACGAACTGAAATTCAATTCAAAAGGTAGACCCTCCTTTTGTGTTTAACTGGAATCGATTGTAAGGAGTAAAGTTTAAAATACCCGCCAACTCCTATTTTTAAACGTTAGCCTATGTTTTTTCTAGCTATGATTATCGTGTGGACTTCCGTGGTCCCATCCAACTTTTGATATTCCTTATCGATTAGATGAATGGTACTCAGGGAATTCTTTTCAAGTTCTTCTTTTATACGTTCAAGTTCATGAAAATGGAAATAGACCCTATCGCCCGCACTACCTTTAATAAATCCAGAGTTTTTATAATGCCCGGCCACAAAACTTACATAGAACATCCCGTTTTCCTTTAATAGGTTACAACAATTGTAGAACAACTTGGTGCAATCGGATTTCGATATATAGGGGATGGTAAAACCACAGATGACTCCGTCAACTATTTTCTGAAGGTCAGTAAGATTTCGGCAATCCATAACTTCAAAGTCAGTATTTGGATTATTCTTCCTGGCCAGCTCGATCATCTTTTTGGAAACATCGATCGCATGGATTTTATAGGAGGGGTTGCGCGTTGAAATATACTTGGTGATATTACCCGGACCACATCCGATTTCCAATAGGCTTGCATTTTTCTTATGTATCGATCCACAGAAGATATCATACGTATCATTGTACAATTCCAGATCCATGAAAGAATCTTCGTATTGCTGGGCAATCTTATTCCATGTTTTAAAGGTTTCCTGATAGGTATTATCCATCGTTTTAAAAGTGATACTGGATTATATGAATTTATTGATAACTCTAGTATAATATCCGGCTATCCCAAGTGCTTCGTATGTTTTAGCCATGATTTTTAAATTGCACCACAAAACGCTTCAGTATTTCCTTGGAAACCGGGGTATTTAAATCACGTACCGAGGCAATCAAAGCTTCGGCTTCTTCAGGAGGAAAATAACCATAATCCTTATAGGTGTGTATTCGTACTATAAATTCATCCGCATCGGCCTCAGGATGGAACTGTGTAGCATAGATATGTTGTTTTACCCGAAACATTTGAACGGGACATGAGGTTGAGGTCGCCAAAAGAACAGCACTTGGCGGCAAATCATCGCAGGCCTCCTTATGACCTACCAGGGCTGAAAAAGTTTGTGGCAAACCCTCTAAAAGGGGGTCTTTTGCCCCTTCTTCCGTAATCTCTAGCCTAACACTCCCAATAGGTTCGGCATAGGTAGTTGAAATCGATGCCCCGCAATAGTTGCCTAATGCCCCATTCCCCGAACAAGCACCTAAAAAGGGAAAATCATGATGAACCACATCATCGAAGAGGGCATTGAAAAAATCTTCAATGTTTTTTTGAATGGGGCTTTTCAGGTGCTCTGGAGTGCTTATGTCAAATGGACTCCCCCCTGCTATGATCGCGGAGTACTCTTCCAGATTTATCGAGGGACTACCCTTCTCTAACCGTACTCGGTGTACTTCGTCGGGGGTCAATTGTCCTACCCGTAAAATGGCCTTGAATTCACTATCTGCGGTTGCATCTTCGGGCCGCATTTGTAAGATCAGAAATTTCTTCATTGCACCCCCCTTACATTCATATCCAGGGTGTACACTGAATTCATCGCAGTGATAAACAGTTTGTTGTGCTCTTTGCCTCCAAAAGTCACATTGGCCGTCCATTTTTGGGCTATGGGAATATGTAAAATCTGTTCCCCTTGTTCATTGAAAACGGTTACCCCATCCCCAGTAAGATAAACATTGCCTTGATCATCCAAGGTCATTCCATCAGAACCTAGGGTAGTAAAAAGTGTTTTGTTCGATAGGCTTCCATCCTCAGTTATGGAATAGGAATAGGTTTTTTTGTCCCCAATATCGGCTATGTAAAGAATATTGCCGTCAGGAGTACCGATTATCCCATTGGGTTGTACAAATTCATCTGCGACAACGCGAAGTTCTTTCTGGTCAGGAGCTAGGTAATAAACGCGTTTGGCTTCCTGTTCGGGTTCTTGATGGTCCCACCAGGGTCTTTTGTAAAAAGGGTCGGTTAGGTAAACCCCGCCTTTCTTATCGACCCATAAGTCATTGGGGCCGTTGAGTTTCTTGCCCTCATAATTGGTAACAAGGACTGTCGCATTCTTGTCGGCATCAATACGCCACAATTGGTTTTTTTCATCGGCACAGGCCAATAGATAACCTTCGTTGTCAAGATAGAGTCCGTTTGAACGTCCTGAGGGTTGCATGTATACCGAAACCGTATTGTCTTCCGCGGACCACTTTAGTATCCTATCATTGGGTTGGTCTGTAAAGTAGACATTGCCTTCCTTGTCGGTGGCAGGACCTTCGGTGAATTCATAGTCTGAAGCCACTAATACGGGTACAGCCCCGGATGCTAGTAAAGAACGTTCCTGTGCATAATTGGAGGTTGTACAGAAGATGATTGAAAACAGTGCGGAATACGTGATTAACTTAAAGTTTCTCATAGATCAACGGATGGTATAGCTTACAAAGGCGATGTTTTTGCTGTCAGGCGACCAGGAAGGAACATTGATGGTGCCTTGACCCCCAAAAAGATTGGCAAGTACGGTGACTTCCTTGGTTTCCAAATCCATGAGCCGAAGCATAACGTCCTTATTTGGTGGATGAAGGCCTGCAGGCACATCGGTATTGAAGGTGACATACACCAGCCACTTACCATCTGGGGATGGATGGGCAAACCAGTCATTGTAATCGTCCGTCGTAATTTGCTCCTGCTCGGAACCGTCAGGTTTCATCCGCCATATTTGCATGGTTCCCGTGCGGGTAGAGTTAAAATAGATGTATTCGCCATCAGGGGAATAATCAGGACCATCGTCAAGGCCTTCCGCATCGGTAAGTCGGGTCTCTTCACCACCTTCAAATGGAATGGTATAGATATCATAATTGCCATTGCGTTCTGCACAATAAGCCAGTGTTTTACCATCAGGAGACCAGCCATGCCAGTAGGAGGGGGCAAGGGGCGTTATTTTTTTTGGAACACCGCCCTCTATGGGAAAGGAATAAATCATGGATTGTCCAGTTTCCGTCTGGTCGCTGATGACCATTTGCGTCCCGTCGGGTGAGATGCCATGGTCATTATTGATTTTATTTGCAAAATCCGTTGGGATCATGTTTGGCGTCCCACCTTCAACTGGAATTGTATAAAGCAATCCTTGGCTATTATAGATCAAGGTTTTGCCATCAGGTGTCCAATTAGGAGCCTCAATATGGTCTTTCGTATGGAAAACTACGTTTCTGTTTAAAGTGGAAATGTCAAGGATTTCAAGACTGCTTTCGACTTCTATATTCGAATCGGTATTCTTCATGATATTTTCAATTTCAACATCTTTGAATTTTATGGTTTCGATGACCTCATTATTATGGGAACTAACCCCAAGCCCTATAAAAAAAGGTTCCGTAAATGCTAAGCGTAATGAGCCAGCGACAATACTTAATTCTTCGTCCTCCGATGCCGTTGAGATCGAGAAGTGATTACCCACTTTTCTCAATTTTACTTTTTCGGGGGCCACTAGGTTCGTTTTCACCTCTTTGGTCAAACCACCTTTGGCATCCCTAAATTGCATAGAGGTGAGTCCATCACCATGTACGGCAACATCAACGTATGGGGCATCTGGGTCAAGGCTTTGCCGGATCATTAAACAGCCTTTTCGATGCGGGTCAACACCTTCACCCACCATTTCAATAAGGGCCGACAGGGATACATCGCCCGACATTTTTTTCCAAACAAAATGGAATTCATCGGTATTGAACCACATATTGGTGCCACTGCCCGAAATGGTATACGTGTTGTCCGATGGATTGAACTCGGCAGACCCCTGAAGACCTACATTGCCAATATCGCCATTGCCCTCAAAAATTCCTAAATCGGGTATTGTTGGTGTTTCCCACGATGCAACCAACACCGCAACCATGATAAGTGCTGGATAAATCAATTTATATTTCATCTGTTTAAAATTTTATAGTTTACTGAAAATGAAGAAACTAAAAATTTCTGCACATTCAGTAATTCGCATTAAAAATTTAATCATTTCGGTTGGTATGCAATGATGAAATTTGTTTATGCTCATTTCATACTTTTTACGGTTGATTTTAAGCGATTTAAGATAGTTAAAATTGCACAGAGTACCTACATAATAATCCTATTTGTATTTGTATTTTTGTCAAAAGAAAATCATGAAATCCAGAGCACTACAATTGGAGGCATTCGATCGTTTATTGACCATTATGGACGAACTTCGCGAACAATGTCCTTGGGATAGAAAGCAAACCATGCTAACGCTACGGCATCTTACCATTGAGGAGATGTATGAACTGGCCGATGCTATTTTGGAGGGAGATTTGGTCGAGGTCAAGAATGAATTGGGTGATCTATTGTTACATATTGTTTTTTACGCTAAAATCGGTTCTGAAACGAATGATTTCGATATCGCGGATGTCTGCAATAGTATTTGTGAAAAGTTGATCCATAGGCACCCCCACATTTATGGTGACGTCAAGGTCAAGGATGAGGAAGAAGTGAAACAGAACTGGGAAAACATAAAGTTGAAAGAAGGCAAAAAAAGTGTTTTGGAAGGGGTGCCCAAGGGACTTCCGGCCTTGGTGAAGGCCAACCGCATTCAGGATAAAGTAGCAGGAGTGGGCTTTGACTGGGAAAAACCCGAACAGGTATTTGAAAAAGTCAAGGAAGAACTTTCCGAATTACAGGAAGAAATCAAGTCGGGCAATGCCGATAAGGTGGAATCCGAATTTGGGGATGTGCTCTTTTCCATGATTAATTATGCCCGGTTTTTAAAGGTAGATCCTGAAAATGCCTTGGAACGTACCAATAAAAAATTCATTGACCGGTTTCAATATCTAGAAAACAAGGCAAAGGAATTGGGTAAATCCTTAAAGGATATGACGCTTAGAGAGATGGACGTCTATTGGGAAGAAGCCAAATCCCTTTAAGCAAAATCAACCCATCCCATTCCAGAATTTCATGTAATAATCCATTCCATACCGGGGAAGAAGTTATCTTTGCACCCGCTAAAGCATCCAACCTTGTTCAGGCAATACACTAAAGAATTCAAATACAATATCAGGTTATCCGTTCCGGTCATCTTAGGTATGCTGGGGCATACCTTTGTCGCTTTTGCCGATAATATCATGGTAGGTCAATTGGGAACAGCTGAATTGGCGGCGGTTTCATTAGGGAATAGTTTTGTGTTCATCGCCATGTCCTTGGGTATAGGTTTTTCTAATGCGATTACCCCTTTGGTGGCCGAGGCCGATGGCGCCGGCAATAAGGCGGAGGGTAAAAGTGCACTAAAGCATGGCTTGGTATTGTGTACTGTTTTGGGCTTTTCACTTTTTGGTATTATCCTTTTGTTAAAACCGATTATGTACCTCATGAAGCAACCACCTGAGGTTGTGGCGTTAGCAATGCCCTATCTTGATTTGGTGGCATTTTCATTGGTTCCCCTGATCATATTTCAGGCCTTCAAACAGTTTTCCGAGGGACTATCCCAAACGAAATATCCCATGTACGCAACGATTATTGCGAATGTGGTGAATATAGTTTTGAATTACTTATTGATTTTTGGTTCTTTCGGATTCCCAAAATTGGGAATCGTAGGTGCTGCCATAGGAACTTTGATTTCCCGATTTATTATGGTTCTCTATATCTGGTTTTTACTCAAAGGGAAGAAAAAATTCCATGATTATGTGACCGGCTTTAATTTCAGGCTGATTGAAAAGCGGGTCATGCGCAAGATCATAAACCTAGGATTTCCATCGGCATTACAAATGTTCTTCGAAGTCGCCATTTTTACGGCCGCCATATGGTTGAGTGGGGTATTGGGCAAAAATGCACAGGCGGCCAACCAAATCGCCTTGAACTTGAGCAGTATGACCTTCATGTTCGGAATGGGGCTTGGGGTAGCGGCCATGATTCGCGTGGGAAACCAAAAAGGAATTCGGGATTTTCGTGAATTACGACGTATAGCGCAGTCTATTTTCTTTTTGACCCTGCTTGTTGAGATTGTGTTTGCAGTGCTATTTTTATGGGGAAGACATTGGTTCCCCACCATATATTTGGATGTAGATGATGCCAAGAATCTGGCAGATAATACCGAAGTGATTTTCCTGGCCGGCCAATTATTATTGGTCGCGGCTTTCTTTCAAATTTCGGATGGAATCCAAGTGGTGGTCTTGGGCGCTTTGCGGGGGTTGCAGGATGTGAAAATTCCAACCCTGATAACCTTTGTGGCCTATTGGGTCATCGGTTTTCCCGTATCGTATTATCTAGGGCTGCATACCGATTTTGAGAGTACCGGAATTTGGATCGGTCTGCTTACAGGATTGAGCGCATCGGCGATTATGTTGTATATTCGATTTAATTATTTGACAAAAAAACTGATTACAGCACAATTATAAAGTTACATGGAACTACCAAAATTCATTTTGGGCGACAATACCGATTGGCCCACTGCACTATTTGTGATACATACCGAATATCCCAGGTTTATTATCAATCTTGAGAATGATGAGGTGGAATGGTTAGAGGACTTTACCCAAGAGGACGAAAAGGAACTCGAATCCGAAGCCGCAAGCCTTATTGAAAAAGCGACTGCCTTTTATGATCGGGAAGTCTCCCGCTATGAAGATTGATAATTATGCTCGAACAACTCCTACAGCTCGATAAGGAAGCATTCCTTTTTCTCAATAGTTTGGGAAACCCCACTTGGGATGGCTTTTGGATGTTCGTTACCCATAAATTGAGCTCAATCCCCTTATATCTCCTATTGCTTGTTTTAACTTATAGACAATTGGGATTGCGTAAAACCCTGGTTGTATTGGCTACTGTGGCCATATTGATTTTGGTCACCGATCAATTGGCCAATTTCTTTAAATATGGGGTCCAGCGATTGAGACCTTGCTATGACCCGCAAGTAAGTGGGCTGATGCGCTTGGTGAAGACCTCTTGTGGAGGCAAATTCGGGTATTTTTCTGCCCATGCGGCCAATTCATTTGCAATAGCCCTTTTCTTAACCACCTTGTTGAGGTCACAGTTCAAATATATGGGATTTCTGTTGTTCTCTTGGGCCACCGTGGTTGCCTATAGCCGTATTTATATCGGGGTACACTTTCCTCTGGATGTCATTACCGGAATGCTTATCGGTCTGGGCATGGGTTGGCTATTTGCAAAGTTGTATATATTTGCACTTCACAAATTCCAACTATGATTTCAAATACCAGATATTGGTTTTTGTTACTGCTTGTAATTCTGGTTTATATCACCGGAATGTTCGTTACCCTCTTCGAGAATGATTCTGCCCAGTTCGCGGTCATGGCCATGCGCATGGTTCAGGAAAACGATTTCCTAAGCCTTTTTAAGGGCCCGGAAGAATATCTCGATAAACCCCATATGCACTATTGGCTGGCGGCACTATCCTACAAGGTTTTTGGGATTCACGATTGGGCCTATCGCATACCTGGGTTATTGGCGACGCTATTGGGTGCTTATAGTTGTTTTGGATTGGGCAAACTCTTGTACAACCGCAATGTGGGCAAATTGGCAGCACTTATTTTCATGACCAGTCAGACCATTGTTTTGGGTGCTATCGATGTGCGAACCGATGCAGTATTGACGGGTTTTGCCATTTTTGCCATTTGGCATTTGGCGGCCTATATCGAAAAGAATTCATTGAAACATATACTGTTGGGCGCTTTTGGGGCCGGGATGGCATTTTCGACCAAAGGGCAGATAGGCCTTTTGGTTATCGGATTGCCGATACTATGCCATTTGGCCTATACCCGAAAATGGAAAATGTTCCTGAATAGTAAAGTGCTTGCAGGACTCCTAATGTTCGCTGTGGTCATTACCCCCATGCTGTATGCTTATTATCATCAATTCGATCTGCATCCAGAGAAGATCATTCGGGGAAAAGGCGAAAGAAGCGGTATTTTCTTTATTTTTTGGGAACAGAGTTTTGAGCGATTGAGTGGGGAGGGAGTCGGTAAAAACAGTAGTGATTACTTCTTCTTTTTCCATACCTTTTTATGGGTATTTCTACCTTGGACAGTAGTGGGCTTGGTGGCCTATTTGCAAAAGGCCAAAGCCATCATAAAAGCGAAATTCAACTATGAGCCGGCACAGGAGTTCTTGACTTTGGGGGGAATAACCCTGATATTCATAATCATTAGTTTCGCCCAGTTTAAATTACCCCATTATTTGAATATCGTAATGCCTTTGTTCGCCGTATTGAGTGCTGGTTATTTACATCATTTATATGTCGTGGAAAACCAAAGGATCAAGAAACTGCTTCTGGGTTTCCAGTATTTCATTCTAGGCATAATTTTCCTAGCTGTTACATTCATTTGCTTTTTTGTCTTTAAAACCGATTCCTATTACAATTACATCTGGAAGTTTGTTTTGGGCGTTTTCATTATATATTACAGTTTAAAACGAGAGGATTATTATTTTAGGATCATCACTATCGGAGTCGTAGGTTCCGTGCTTTTGAATGGTGTCTTGAATGCGCATTTTTATCCTTCTTTATTGCAATACCAAGCTGGATCCACCATGGCCAAAACCATTCGAGAGAATGACATACCCACGGATAAGATCTATAAGATTTCTGAAAACCATACCTGGGCATTGGATTTTTACAATCAAAAGCCGGTCAAAATCACCTCCTTATCCGAATTGACCGATAGCAAGGATGTATGGGTATATGTCTCTGAAAAGGAATTGAAAACACTGAGGGATGCAGGGTTGGACTGGGACCGACAATTGACCGAAAAACAATTCCGGATCACACGGTTGCAAGGCAAGTTCCTAGATCCGATTACAAGAAAGAAGGTGGTGAACAAAATGCATTTGGTACACATTTATTGAGCGGTTTTTCAGCAGTTTGCCATTTCTTTAATTGAATTGATTAGAACCCGGCTGGGCCCTGCTCCCTTGTTTCCTATAAAATGTCATGCCCTCCTTTCGAAAAGGCATAGGATTAACTCCAACATAAACCTAAATAGCAGAATTTCGATTTTTGGCTTTCAGGTCAACATGAAACTGTTACGATGGATTTTAAAATCGACTTCCTGGAAATTAGTTTTGTGATCTTTAAAGCATTCCGATTTAACGGCTGTTTTAAGATCCTCGCCATTCAGGTTGCAATAATCGATTGCTTTGATATCGACAATTAATTCATGAATGATTTCAATCATAGTATATCTCATTATGGCTCAATACTTTTAGGCATTAGTACATCTATATACCATGTAAACAATACATATCAGGATTACTTTGCAAGTATTTGTTTTATCCTGTTGGGCAGTCGACGTGACCAAAAGTAAAATTGTAAGTGGAAGCGCATTGTAGAGCCTACATGATCTGTCAATAAGATTTGAATCCTA
>NZ_JBATHS010000061.1:0-3694 GCF_049667165.1 Maribacter sp. | reverse complement strand
GGTTGTAAGACCACCAATTTGGTTTTTAACTCCACCAACCTGGAAAACGGCAATCGCCGCAAATCGGTAACCGAGATACCGATGTATTCATCCTCGGAAAAGGTAATCTGATCATTGAGTAATACTTTCTCAAAAGGGTAAATGATATAGGCATTTTCAAAATGTGGGGCGATGGCGGGCAGCTTTTCCTCTTCATGCAGGTGCCAAGACAGAAAGGCATTCAATTCTTGATAGCCTTTATTGTTTTTGGCAAGCCCCACAAAACAGGGATTGACCCCGTTCCTAAAATCAATGCCTAAAATAGGTCGAATGTTGAATTGCTTGGCCTTGCGTACAAAATTGAGTCCGGCCGAGGTATTGTTGATATCGGTCAGTGCCAATCGGGTCACATGGTTCGCTTGGGCCAATTGCAGGAGTTCGAGTTCGGAAAAGGTTCCGAAGCGCAGGCTGTAATATGTGTGGCAGTTTAAATAGATGTTAGACGTTAGATTTTAGATATTATACATTTGATTTAGTTGATAGTTGTTAGCTGACAGTTCATGGTATTTGCTGTCACCTCGAGCGCAGTCGAGAGGTCTTTGAAGCATTGCAACTATTAACATAGGTCTCGACTGCGCTCGACCAGACATTATAGGATAATTAATGTTCAACAATAAACAACGAACAACCATATTCTAATGCTTCCTGTGCGTCAATACAATCGACGATTGTTCGTTTAATGGTTTCAAATCTCCATATCCGGTTCGTATTTTGAACAAACAGATCACTTCGTCGTGGACTCCTCGTGAAGACGTCATTGCGATCCCGATGATAAGCGGGAAAAGCAATCCCTTCCCTGAAAAGTCAAATCCTTCATTAAGCATTGGAACTTACGTCTCTCTACTCAATACTCAGTTCTCAATACTATTCTACTGTTTCCGATGCGCCAATACAATCGGCGGTTGCCCATTGAACGGGTTGTGCATTCTACCAATGGTCCTGGCACCCATGGCCGAAGCCCGCACCACACTCTTATCCCCATAGCGTTCCCGCATACGATCCATAGCCGCATAGAGGTTCAAGGCCTCTTCGGTATCATCAAAAAGATTGATCTGGTAATTGCCGCTTACCAAGTGGCTAAAGCGTATGCCCACCAAGCGCACCAACAACCTTCTGTTGTACAATGCCTTGAACAGTTCCAGGATCTTGGGAATGAGAATATGGTCGGCGCTCGTATATGGAATACGCATTTGCTTGGTATAGGTATTGAAATCGGAGTAGCGGATCTTTACCGCAATGCAGGCCGTCAGTTTTTCGCCCCTACGCAATTGAAAGGCCAGATTCTCGGTCATTGCCAAAAGAATGCCCCTCAGTTTTACCACATCAATGGTATCCTTATCGAAAGTACGTTCGTTCGAAATGGATTTACGTTCACAAAAAGGGATTACTGGCGTATGGTCCACCCCATTGGCACGTTTCCAAATCACCTCCCCGTTCTTGCCCAATACGCGTTGCATCAAATCCATCGGCATTTCCTGAACGGTCTTTACTTTTCGCAATCCCAGATTGCGGAGGGTCTGGTAGGTCTTATCACCCACCATGGGTATTTTCTTAATGGACAAGGGAGCCAAAAAAGATTTCTCGTACCCAAAATCGACTTTTAGCTGGTTATTGGGTTTGGCCTCATTGGTGGCTACTTTGGAGACCACTTTATTCACGGACAGTCCAAAAGAAATGGGCAAACCTGTTTCCTTAGTGATTCTTTGTCGGAGCTCGGAGGCATATTGGTAGCAGCCAAAAAAACGATCCATGCCCGTAAGGTCTGCATAGAACTCATCAATGCTCGATTTTTCGAAAAGAGGCACCTGTTCCTTGATGATCTCAGTGACCATATCGGAATGCTTGCTGTAGGTACCTGCATTGCCCCTGATAACGACGGCCTCGGGGCATAGTTCCCGTGCCATTTTCATGGGCATGCCGGAATGTACCCCGAAACCACGGGTCTCATAACTACAGGCCGCCACCACACCCCTATCGCTCGTGCCCCCCACCAACAAAGGTTTATGCTGCAGCTCAGCGTTGATAAGCCGCTCTACGGATACAAAAAAAGTATCGAGGTCTAAATGTAATATGGTTTTGTTCATAGCTATCCAACTAAATAATAGTTCCCCTAGATAAAACAGAGACCCTGACTGTAAACATCAGGGTTAGTTCAACCATTTATTTTGTCATCGCGTTAGATGCTCGCCAAAATTGGGTTTCATTAAAAGGGGACAACTAATGTATGGAATATTTCCAATTATATGGATTATTTCCATATAAATAAAAATTATTTAACGTATCGGACTATTTTTCCTGTAGCCTATATGTCTTTGGAAATTATCAAAAGGAAAACGGGAAGGTGTACGTGGTTTTTAGAAACCCATACAGCTATACCTTGATGTATATTCTTTTCTTATCTAACCACCACCCTACGGCCCAACAGAGCAGCATAAAAACCAAGGCAAAGGCAAACGATCCAAAGTAAGGACCGATCCAACTGAACCCTTTTTCATACAAATAGCGGAACAAAGATTGATCGCCATTTACCCTTACAAAATACAGTCCGATAGCCAAGTATTCAGACAGTAGATATATGAACAAGGGGTTTTTTCCGAAAATCTCAAAGAAGTTGAAATTCAAAGGTTTTTTGGCCATGTCTATCGCGTAGATCAGTACGGATAGCAGTATGATATCCATCCCTACGGTAAGGACAACAAAAGAGCTTGTCCATAATTTCTTGTTGACTGGAAAACTTAGATCCCAAAAATAGGCAACGACCAATAGACCGGTCCCTACCATTAACATTTTGGAGAGCTTTTTAAAATCGACCCCTCCATCGATAACATATTTCCCGACCAAGTACCCGGCTATTACATTGCAAATTGCCGGCAGGGTGCTTAGGAGTCCTTCTGGATCAAAAGGAATACCATCGCCTTCATACAAATGGCTATCACCTAAAACAAATCGATCTATTGTCCTAACGAAATTACCTTCCAACGTATAATCACCAAAAGCATAGAGCAATAACCAGTACCCAAGCAATAGGATTCCCGATCCTATCAAAAGCTGCCGGTTGGTCAAAAAATAGATCATGATCGCTCCTATAAAATAACATAACGCTATTCGTTGCAAGACTCCCAATATCCTGGTTTCACTAAAAGGGATTACCGCCAGGTCACCTGTATCTGTCCACGACACGAACGGTATCCAATACATGAGATATCCCAAAAGAAAAATAATCAACGTACGTTTTAGGATCTTACCAAAAACCTCGGACAGGGACTTATCGCCCCAGCGTGTTTTTACAAACGCAAAAGCATTGCCCACCGCAAAAAGAAAAGAAGGAAAAACGAGATCGGTAGGGGTAAATCCGTGCCAATTGGCATGTAGTAATGGTGAAAAGGTGAAATTGTAATCCCCCGGCGTATTCACAACGATCATTAAACAAATGGTCAACCCCCGAAAAACATCCAGTGCTTTAAATCTTTTCATACTTATACTGGCAGGCTTAAATTCCACAAATCAGTGTACATGTGACTTTCACCTACCAATGTACTATTATTTTCTTTAAGATCTTCTAGATCCCATCACTAAAAAAGAGATATTCACAATCAACATAGAACGCGATGGATAGCTCAAAACAAAGGCATACAACATCGCAAAAAACGACATA
>NZ_JBATHS010000060.1:0-28846 GCF_049667165.1 Maribacter sp. | reverse complement strand
CCCCGGTATGTGCCCCAACAAGGGCGAGTTTAATGACAGGGCGATATTCACTAAGGACCGGAATCAGGGATACCTATAACGGAGGCGCTATCATGGCGGCCAATGAGGTGACCCTTGCCGAAATGTTGCATCAGGCCGATTACAAAACAGGGATTTTTGGGAAGTGGCATTTAGGGGATAATTATCCTTCCAGACCTATGGACCAAGGTTTTGATGAGTCGCTCATTCATCTTTCGGGCGGCATGGGTCAGGTTGGGGATTTCACCACCTATTTTAAGGGGGACAAAAGTTACTTTGACCCCATACTCTGGCATAATGGCAAACAACAAGCCTATGAGGGCTATTGCAGTGATATTTTTGCCGATAAGGCCATTGCCTTTATCGAAGAGAATCATGAGCAGCCGTTTTTCTGCTACTTATCCTTCAATGCCCCGCATACCCCCTTACAGGTGCCAGACAGTTATTATGAGCGCTATAAGGACATTGACCCTGCTTCGGGTTTTGATGGCGATCCTAGGCCCTTTGTTGCCATGAGTGAACAGGACAAGGAAGATGCGCGAAAAGTGTATGCCATGGTCTCGAATATAGATGACCATATTGGCAAATTGATGCAAAAACTCGAAGATCTGCATATTTCAGAGAATACACTGGTCATATTCATGACCGATAACGGCCCTCAGCAAGTCCGGTATACTGCCGGTCTACGGGGCAGAAAGGGAAGTGTATATCGCGGCGGTGTTCGGGTGCCTTTTTATATGAGATATCCATCTAAATATAAAGGCAATAGGGCTATTGAAACCACAACGGCCCATATCGACATATTGCCCACCCTATCGGAGATTTGCGATGTAAAACTGCCCGAAAATAAAAAAATGGACGGGAGGAACTTGGTTCCCCTTTTGAACAACAAAAAGGTGGCTTGGGAAAACAGGCCCCTGTTTTTTTATTGGACACGGCGTTACCCGGAATTATACCATAATATGGCGGCACAAAAAGGATCTTTTAAATTGGTGGCACACACTGATTATGATGCCGCTATAGCGGATTTTGAACTGTTCAACATCGAAGAGGATCCTTATGAAGAACATAATTTGGTGCATCAAAACGAGGACATAGCGGTTTCCCTTAAAGCAGAAATGGATGCGTGGTACAACGAATTGTTATCGTCTCCCAATATTACGGATCCACCTCGCATTCAAATAGGTAATGAACATGAAAATCCGGTTTTCCTCAATAGAAATGATGCTAGCGGGGAAAGGGGAATCTGGGCACAGGAAGAAATTTATGGAAAATGGAGGGTCTCCATTGCGAAAGGAATCTATCGAATTACGTTTAGATTTGTAGCTCCAATTCCCAAAGGCGGTAAAATGTACCTTGAAACCGGAGCGAGGATCAATCAAAAGATACATGACTTTGAAAATGCGGATAGCATTGAAATGAAAAATATACAATTACCAAAATTGGACTGTGATTTAATTCCGTTTTATTCCATCGATAATGAAAAGATTCTTCCATTCTGGGTTGAAATAGAGAAAATAGATTAATACTTTACAAGCTAAAACCAAAAATGAAAAAATTACCACTTCTATTCCTTGTCATAGCAACCTCAATGGGCTTCGCCCAAACGGCTGAAGATTATTTTAAACCCTTGAAATATCGAAATATCGGTCCGTTTAGGGGCGGTAGATCGGTAATGGCTACTGGTGTCGTTGGCGACCCAATGACGTATTACATGGGGACTACAGGAGGTGGTCTTTGGAAAACTTCGGATGCTGGTCAACGCTGGGAAAACATCTCTGATGGCTTTTTTGAATTGGGTTCAGTAGGGGCCATAGCAGCTTCTTCGTCGAACCCGAATATATTGTATTGTGGTATGGGCGAGCATGCTCCCAGAGGCGTTATGACTTCCTATGGGGACGGCGTTTATAAGTCTACGGACGCTGGTAAAACATGGCAGAAAATGGGATTGGAGGCCACGCAACATATTGCCCGAATTGTAATACACCCAACCAATCCGGATATTGTTTATGTTGCTGCACAGGGTGCATTATATGGTCCTAATAAAGAACGAGGAATCTATAAATCAACCGATGGGGGCAAAACATGGAAAAATACCTTGTTCGTCAATGATTTGACAGGCTGTTCAGAATTATCGATGGATGCCAATTATCCCGAAATAATGTATGCAGCCATGTGGCACCACCAACGAAAGCCAAATATTGTGATTAGTGGCGGTGAAGGTAGTGGTATGTACAAATCTACCGACAGTGGCGAAAGTTGGTTCAAAATTGAAAAAGGTTTACCTAAAGAAAAGGGTAAAATGGCCGTTTCTGTGAGTCCGGCCAATTCTAACAAGGTATATGCGGTGGTTGAAAGTGATTCCGATAAGGACAAAGGTGGACTTTTCGTATCCAACGATGCGGGAAAAAGCTGGAGCATGGCAAGCGGGGATAATCGTTTGGTGCAACGCGCCTGGTACTACATAGAGGTGTTTACTGATCCTAACGATGAAAATACGGTCTATGTGATGAGTGCGCCAGCCTTGCGTTCTATTGACGGCGGAAAAACCTGGGAAACGTTGACAGGTACACATGGTGATTATCATGATTTGTGGATCAATCCAGACAACTCCAATAATATGGTTATTGCCAATGACGGTGGGGCTGCAATTAGCTTTAATTTCGGTAAAACCTGGTCTTCGCAGGATATTATGCCCACCGCCCAATTTTATAGGATCAGTGTGGATAATCTGTTCCCCTATAATATTTATGGAGGCCAACAGGACAATACCTCAGTAAGGATTGCAAGTCTTTCCCTTGGGAGAGGTGGAATTACAGGACAGGATTGGACCTATGCCGCTGGGGGCGAAAGTGCCTTTTTGGCTTTTGATCCAGACAATCCCAGGTATGTTTTGGGCGGAAGTTATTTAGGGACTATTGAGGCCTTGGATATGGAATCGAAAGCCTCGACACAGATTATGGCCGCACCTATTCAATATTTGGGAAGGGCAGCCAGAGATATGAAATACCTGTATAATTGGAATGCCCCGATCATTAAATCCCAGCATGAACCAAATACGTTTTTCCATTGTGCCCAATTGGTACTAAGAACGAGGGATATTGGAGTAACTTGGGAAGAAGTCTCACCAGATTTGACCCGAAACATGGATGATAAACAAGGAAAAGGTGGTGGTCCATATACCATTGAGGCCGTTGGGGCCGAAAATTATGGCACTATAGCCTATATGATTGAATCGCCTCATGAAAAAGGGGTATTTTGGACCGGTAGCGATGATGGTTTTGTTCATATTACAAAAGACAATGGTTCAACTTGGCAGAATGTTACGCCAAAAGGATTAAAAGAATGTTTAATCAATGCCATTGAGGTTTCACCGCATAATCCAGCTACGGCCTATATCGCGACTACCCGCTACAAATTCAATGATTACACGCCTGTTCTTTATAAAACCACTGATTACGGAAAAACATGGACCAATATAAGTTCTGGAATACCGTATGGCGCATTCACAAGAGTTGTGCGTGAAGATCAAACACGCAAGGACTTATTGTTCGCTGGAACAGAGAAAGGAATATTTGTATCTTGGAACGGTGGAAAAAACTGGGAATCTTTTCAATTAAATTTACCAAAAACACCAATTACGGATTTGAAAGTACATAAAGGGAATCTTGTTGTAGCCACATCGGGCAGGTCGTTTTGGATATTGGATGATTTAAAGGCGTTGGAGCAATACCGGCCTTCAAAAAAGGGATTGGGAATAATGAAACCTGCGGACGCTTTAAACGGTTCATGGAGAAGTCCATTAAGTGGAAATTCAGATAAATTCAAGGGCACTAATCCTTTCAATGGGGTAAATCCTGCAAACGGCATGGTCATTTATTATGAGCTGCCCAAACTTTCAGATTCTACCAATATTTCTTTAGAGATTGCAGATTCAAAGGGAAAAGTGGTTCGAACTTTCAGTTCAAAACGGGATAAGGATACCGTTAAGTTCAATGGAGGTGGCCCGCCACAGGAACCATTATTAAATAAAAAAGAAGGATTGAATAGGTTTGTATGGAATATGGAACATGCATCATTGCCAGGGATACCAAATGTATATATGGAAGCACGTTTTAGAGGGCATAAAGCTCCCCCGGGAGAGTACACCTTAAAGCTAAAAGTAGGGGAGGAAGTTGTCACTGCCAACGGTAAGATAGTTGAAGTGCCAATCTATGAGACCAAAGCCGGTCAATACGAAGAATACGATGCGTTTATGACTGAAATGGAGCAGAAACTTTCTTTGATGCACAATAAGGTAAATTCGTTGTTCAAAGTTCAGAAACAATTGAAATCGGTTCTTAAAGATATAAAGAACACGGATTTAAAGGCTGCAGGCGAAAAATTATTGACGCAATTGGATGTTTGGGATAAGGATATGGTTCAAAGAAAATCAAAGGCTTATGACGATGTCGAGAATTTTCCAAATAAATTCACGGCAGAATATCTATTTTTGATAGATGCGACCAATAGTAGCATACCCAGGGTAAATCTATCATCAAAAGATCGTAAAGCCGAATTGGATTCCCAATGGGACATACTTAGTAAAGAAGCGGATAGATTGATTAATATAGAGATTCCTTCAATTAATAAACAATTATGGGAAGCCGGTGTTGGCGCCATTAGAATCAATGAATAACATGGAGTATTACAATTACATCAAGGCATTGCACCTGATTTTTATCGTTACCTGGTTCGCAGGACTATTTTACATTCCCCGTTTGTTCATTTATCATATCGAGGCTTCGCAAAAGCCATCCCCGGATAAGGAAATCTTGACGACACAGTTAAAATTGATGACCAAACGCCTATGGAATATCATCACATGGCCCTCGGCTATTCTATCTACCATTTTTGCCATTTGGTTGTTGGTTATACAACCGATTTGGTTAACGGAACCCTGGATGCTCGTTAAATTGGGTTTTGTTGTGCTCCTATTTTTATATCACTTAAAGAGCCATCAGATCTTTAAGCAATTGCAACGCGATGAGGTAAATTATACCTCTCGGTTTATGCGCATTTGGAACGAAGGAGCCACGTTGATCCTATTTGCCGTTGTGTTTTTGGTCATTCTCAAAAGTGCCTTCAACTGGATTTTCGGGGTGGTCGGTATCATTGTGTTGGGGATTCTCTTGATGTTGGGGATCCGATTGTACCGACGTATACAGCAAAAAAATCCAAATGCATAGGTCATTGACGCGCCAAGTGAGGTATTGGTTCCATCGAAGTCACTCGATATAACAAAGTTAGCGGGATTGGACTGCCGTCAACTCCCCTAAAATGGCCTGATAATTGCTATATTTAACAACAAATTCCAGAAACTTGTTCAAAAACCTGTCACTCCGTTCAAGAATTTTCTCAACCATGATCTTGTTGGTTCTAATTGCATCTATTTTGATTGCAGCTATTACGGTGTTTCAATATCGCGAGCAGACAAAAGATTACCACGAAGATCGTTTGGAGCGTAAAGAAGAACAAATTAAACTGAGTATCAGATATACGCTTCAAAAAACTACTTTTCCTGTAACTACCGAAAATTTAGGTTCGATATTTTTTGAAGAAATATATCATATTGCAGACGTTCAAAATGTAAATTTCAATATTTACGATCTTGAAGGGGAGTTGATAAAAAGCTCTAGGCCCAAATTTGAAGAAGATTCCATATCAAACTGTTTAGACGTCGAAGTTCTCAATAGACTTGAAGCCAGTGCGGAAAAACGATATGTTGAGGAGAACTCCGCGGCAGGCGACAAATACCAAGCTTCATATACGTATATCAATGACAATAAGTTTAAACCTATTGGTATATTAAATTTACCGTATTATGAAGACCCTACTTTTAATGATATGGAACTTAAGGAATTCCTGGGACGATTAGCGGGCGTATATTTGTTGATGCTCCTCATCGCCATTGGTCTTGCCTACTTTATTTCAAAATATATAACCCGATCTCTCGATGAAGTGACCGAGATGATGGGCAAAACCGATTTGACCAAACGCAACAAAAAGATATTTGTAAAAGAAACCAGTTCAGAGATTGGGAAGTTGGTAAATGCGTATAACGCCATGATAGACGAACTAGAGCAAAGTGCGGTAAAATTAGCCCGTAGTGAGCGTGAACAAGCTTGGCGTGAAATGGCGAAACAAGTGGCACATGAGATCAAAAACCCATTGACCCCAATGCGATTGAGCGTTCAAAGTTTTGAACGCAAGTTCGATCCATCGGATCCCGATATCAAGAAGAAAGTCAAGGAGTATTCCAATACCTTGATCCAGCAAATTGATACCATGAGCAGTATAGCCTCTGCCTTTTCAAATTTTGCCAAGATGCCGGCCCAACAGAATGAAACCTTGAATGTGGTAAAAATAGTCCGTTTGGCATTGGATATTTTTAACGAACCCTACATTCACTTTATCTGTGATGAAGAAGAGATCATTGCCAAATGGGATAGGACCCAACTGATCCGCGTAGTGACCAATTTGGTGAAGAATGCTACCCAGGCTATGATCGACCAACCTTCCCCAAGAATATTGGTAACAGTGGCCTCTGAGGGCAATAATGTTAAAATCTCCGTTGCTGATAACGGCATTGGTATTGCCGATGATTTCACCGAAAAGATCTTTGAGCCCAAGTTTACCACCAAATCCAGTGGTATGGGCTTGGGCTTGGGCATGGTTAAGAATATTGTGGAAACCTTTAACGGCAGTATAGATTTTACATCCCAACCGGGAAAAGGAACTGTATTTACCGTGATCTTCCCAAAAAACAATGCTTCCAAGAACAAGAATTAAATAACAGTCTATGAAATATGAGAACATCTTAGTGAATATAGAGGGTCAGTTGGCCCAGATCACGATCAATCGCCCCAATAAACTCAATGCCCTCAACAAGGATACCATACAAGAACTTCATGGAGCCTTCACACAGCTCGAAAAGAATAAAAAAGTACGCGCCATCATTATCACCGGTAGTGGGGAAAAAGCTTTTGTTGCAGGTGCCGATATTGCTGAATTCGCCAACTTTTCGGTAAAACAAGGGAAAAAATTGGCGGCCAAGGGCCAGGAACTGCTTTTTAATTTTATCGAGAACCTATCCAAACCCGTTATCGCTGCCATCAATGGTTTTGCCTTGGGTGGCGGACTCGAATTGGCCATGGCCTGTCATTTTAGGGTGGCCAGTACGAACGCAAAAATGGGGCTTCCCGAAGTTTCACTGGGGGTTATACCAGGATATGGGGGTACACAGCGTTTGCCTCAATTGGTAGGTAGGGGCAGGGCTATGGAGATGATTATGACCGCGGGAATGATCGATGCCGCCAAAGCCCTCGAATATGGTTTGGTCAACCATGTGGTCCCTCAGGATGAATTATTGGGGCACTGTACCCAATTGGCAGGTAAAATATCGAATAATTCCCCCGTTGCCATCAGTTACGCAATAAAAGCCATAAATGATTGTTTTAACACAAGTGTTAATGGATATGATACGGAGATTGACGGTTTTGGCAAATGCTTTGGAACGTCTGATTTTAAAGAAGGCACCAGCGCATTTTTGGACAAGCGTAAAGCCCATTTCCCCGGTAAGTGAATATCATAAAAAACCCTTCTTATGAATTTTCGAAAATACACAACCTTGTTTTTCCTTCTTATGGTTTCCTGTTTGCTGTCCGCACAGGATATACCCCTTGATTTTTCAATTGGGGAAAAATATAACGATAGGTATAAGTATTCGAATCTATTGACCATTTCCAATGACGGTACCGGGGGTACTTTTTTGGTGAGATCTTATTTTACTGGGGTAATCCTAAGGCCAAAAGGCTATTTGATCGAGCATTATGATGCCAATATGCAATTGATCAATGAGTATAACTATAAACTCAAAAATGCGAATTTGGTAGACGGTTATGTGGCCAATGGGCAGATCTATCTGATTTTTTTGGATTATGATTATGATGCCTTCGCCTATGAATATTCGGTACATCGCAGTCCACTTTCAGAAATGAACTTTACACGGGAACTCTTATTGACCATCCCATCGCAGGAGGTATCCGAACCTTTGGATAAAAACTATTATAACCGTAATTTCTCTTCCGGGTTTACCACCTCGGTCTTGTTCAACGACAAAAAAAATGCCTTTGTGATCAGCACCCATTTTAAAAAGGGGAAGACCAATAAGCATTTTATCTACCTATTCAACGCGGGCTTGCAAAAAGTCGTGGAACATGATTTCTCAGCAGAGGTTGAGGAAAAGAACTATGCCTTTGAGAATGTTGCCTTTTCCAAGGATTTACAGGAAGCCTATATCGTGGGCAAGGCCTATTTCAAGAAAAAAAGATTTCAGGTAGACGAGCGTAAATTCCAATACGAATTGATCAAGGTTTCCCGTAATGGGGCAGCTACACAGACGTTTGATGGGCCAGGGAAATTCTCGGAAGCCTTGACCCCCATTGTATATAAGGATGAATTGCTATGCGTGGGTTTTTATGCCAATAGAAAGGACAATAGATACAACGGGTTGGCCTATTTTAACATCAACCCAACTACCTTGGCCCTTAATTCACGAAAATATAGTCCTTTTTCTGAGCAATTCATGATGGATAAGTTTGGTCGTGAGGAGGATAAGGTCATCAAGGATCTGGTATTCAAAAATGCTTCTATAGCCGATGATGGTTCGATCCATTTTAATGCCGAAGAGTATTTTGTGACCTCAAGCGTACAGGCAAATTCAAGCGGGGGACGGCTTAAAGTGACGCGATACCACCATAACGACATCGTAAGTGCCAAACTAAGTGCGGATGGCGATATGCTATGGACCAGGAACATTAACAAGGCTGAGGTAACCCAAGGAGATGGAGCCTATGCCTCCTATAGTTCGTATACCAAAGACGGCAATACGTACTTCTTTATAAGTACTGCTGCTGAAAATCCGCAGGTATTGCCGGGCGACCGATTGCTTTTTAGGCAAGGACTTAGTCGAAATAGAAATGTTTTCGTAATCAAATTGGATGCTGAAGGCCACCTAAGTTATAAGAAATTGATCGATGATAAGGATGCCCGCCTACCCTTAATGGTCTCTACGCCCTTATTCAACAAATCGGACAACCAAATACTCTTTTATGCCAAAAGAGGCACCAAAAAACAATTGGTCAAGGTTTCCCTTAATTAACAAAAGCCATTTCGGCCGAAAGAAGAAAGCATATCCGCTTGACATAATTCGATTCCTCTTAACCCATACCCGTTCGGCATGACTATACCCGTAAATTCATACGCACGTCATTTCAATCCCGAGACTTCGGGGGAGAAATCACATCCTGATTTTTAACATTGAAAATATATGAAAATAGGATATATTCCATATTTTTGGTATAAATCCTATATTGAAAAATCAAGAATACCAAAAAGGAAGAGGGGCACAATTCCACGTACCCAATAGATTCATGCAATTCATACACGAATCCCGCGACGATTTCCTGGAGTTTTGCCGGGTGGAAGGCGAAGAGGCCCATCAACGTAAAACCAACTACATTCCTATTTTCCCAAAGACGATCGTAAATAAGGTAACCAGCCCTGATGTAGGTATGCACTATTCCCTAAACCCCTATCAAGGTTGTGAACACGGTTGCATTTATTGCTATGCTAGAAATACCCATGAGTATTGGGGCTATGGGGCCGGCTTGGATTTTGAACAAAACATTTTGGTGAAAAAGGAGGCCCCAACACTTTTGGAGGCGAAGTTGAAATCCAAAAAATGGCAAGCCGAGACCATTGTACTTTCAGGCAATACGGATTGCTACCAGCCCGCGGAGAAGAAATTTGAAATTACCCGAGAGTGCCTCAAGGTATTTTTAAAGTACGGACATCCGGTAGGCATTATCACTAAAAACGCCTTGGTGCTTCGCGATTTAGACCTTTTAAAGCAATTGGCCAAGAATAATCTAATCGCCGTGAATATATCGATCACCTCGCTTTTAGAGGATACCCGCAGGGTCTTGGAACCACGGACGGCAACGCTTAAGAAACGGTTGGAAACCATTCGTATTCTTTCAGGGAATGGTATTCCGGTCAATGCCATGCTGGCCCCGATCATCCCCGGGATCAACAGCCATGAAATCATGGCCATGGCCAAAACGGTCTCCGAACACGGGGCATTGTCCTTCGGCTATACTGTCGTTCGCCTGAATGGGGCCATAGGGGCTATTTTTACCGATTGGATCCATAAGGCAATGCCCCACAAGGCCGATAAGGTACTTGCACAGATCAAATCTTGCCATGGGGGCACCTTGAATGACAGCCGTTTTGGTATCCGCAGTAAGGGCGAAGGTAAGATTGCCCAACATATTCATGATCTGTTGCGCTTGGCCAAGCACACCTATTTCAAGGACAAAACTTTTCCCAAATTAAATACCGAATTACATGATCAATATAAGGAGGGGCAACTGAAACTGTTTTGACCGGTAACGTGATAGCCCTTAGGCAACACAATGCAAGTCAATACCGACACCCTAGGAGGACCCATTCCATTCCTTGTAGAACTGCTTTAAAAAATTGAGCATGTAGGTATGTCTTTCCTCAGCCATTTTTTTACCAGTTTTGGTATTCATTTTATCTTTTAGCAAAAGCAGCTTTTCGTAGAAATGATTAAGGGTAGGTGCTTTTGATTTCTTGTACTCCTCCTTGGTCAGGTTCAAATTAGGTGCGATGTCGGGATTGTACAATTCCCGATTTTTGAACCCCCCATAATGAAAGGCCCGTGCAATTCCGATAGCCCCCATGGCATCGAGCCGGTCTGCATCCTGGACGATTTGCAACTCCTTGGAACCGAACTGGGGTTGCCCATCCTTAGACAGGCTGTTTTTAAACGAAATATTCTTGATGATCGCTACCACATGGGCTATGGTCTTTTGATCAACGCCAGTGGACTCTAAAAATTCCAAGGCCATTTTGGGTCCGATGGTTTCATCCCCATGGTGGAATTTGGCATCGGCAATATCGTGCAATAAAGCCCCCAAGGATACCACAAGAAAATCGGCGTCCTCCCCTCTTGCAATCTGCTCTGAATTCAAGTACACCCTTTGAATGTGAAACCAATCATGTCCGCCTTCGGCTTCCTTTAAGGTCTCCTTGACAAAAGCAATGGTCTTTTCTATGATTTCGGATTCTTTCATTAGGGTAGATGTATGCCTTGTTTTACACTTTCTTCGACCAGGGCGATCAAGGCATCAAAATTTGCATTGTTTTCAATAGGTTCCTGTACATCAAAGGTAAGATGATTCCCTATACCATAAGGGAATTTACCATAGCGCAGCATTTTCCATGAATTATTTATACTGATTGGTATAATCAATGCGGAAGGGGCGTTTTTCATCAAAATCTTGAGTCCGGTAGGTTGGAACTTTTTAGGCACCCCGGTCCTACTCCGGGTTCCCTCGGGGAAAATCACCGCACACCGATGATTTGTTTCGATGTATTTGCCCAATTTCGCAATTTGGACTAGGGCTTGTTTGCTGTCCTTTCGGTCGATCAAAGCAGAACCCCCATGTCTCAGATTATAGGAAACACTGGGAATGCCTTTCCCCAATTCGATCTTGCTCACGAATTTAGGATGATGTGCCCGCATAAACCAAATGATCGGGGGAATGTCGTTCATACTCTGATGGTTCGATACGATGATCAAAGGGCGATCGGTCGGTAATCGATGCGGGTTATTAAACCTATAGGTCGTCCCCAAAATATGGGTACATCGCAACAAACATAAATTAAGCAGGCTTACACTTGCCTTATGGGCCTTATAACCGAAAAGATTGAAGCAGATCCACTGGATGGGATGAAACACAACCAGGGCGATTCCAAAAAAGAGGAAGTAAATTACGGTTAGCGGATAGGCGAGGATCTTCTGCATGACACTGCAAAAATAAACGAGACCTGTCAGGTTTTCAAAACCTGACAGGTCTTTTTATTGTTTTTTTTCAAGTCCCCGCTTCAGAAGAAGCAGTTAAGGACTAACAGAACTCATTAAACGCTTCGGTCAAATTCTCAGCGATGATTTCAGCGGGTCGACCTTCGATGTGGTGCCGTTCGATCATATGAACCAACTCCCCATCCCTGAACAAGGCGATACTCGGTGACGACGGTGGAAAAGGGATCATCAAATCCCGGGCGGCATTTACAGCTTCCGTATCGACTCCGGCAAAAACCGTTACAAGATGGTCAGGCTTCTTCTCGTTTCTTAAACTCATTTTTGCAGCAGGTCTTGCATTTGCCGCTGCACAACCACATACTGAATTCACAACTACCAAGGTTGTTCCTTCTTTATTAATGGCGTTTTCGACTGCATCAGCCGTAAACAATTCTTCAAACCCGGCATTCGCCAAGTCGTCTCTCATGGGTTTTACCAATTCTGCTGGATACATATTTCGTTGTTTATCGATTTATAAAAGTCGTCAAAGATAACCAATTTGTCGTAGTACACATGATTACTTAACTTTTCATTACCACTTGTATTGCGTTGTAAAATTATATCTTTGGCAAAAATTAAGTTGTACTATGATTAAATGGTTAGCGGCCGTAGTCGGTTTTGCCATTAGGGGTTTTTCTGGAGCGATCTTGGGGTTTTTTTTAGGCAGTTTTTTAGATAGCCTTAGCGGTGGTGGTTCTAGCACTGTTTTTAAGGATATGACCCGATCGCAAGTTTCCCCGGCCGATTTTGAATTGAACCTACTCTCCCTCTGCTCCATTGTCATCAAATCGGATGGCTCCGTGAGTCAACAGGAATTGGATTATGTACGTCAATATTTTGTCTCCACCTACGGAAAGGAAAAGGCAAATGCCATTTTTAGGACGTTTAACGAGATCAACAAAAAACATGAAATCTCCGCCCAACGCATTTGCTCGTATCTAAACCAAAGGACCCGCTACGAAGTACGCTTGCAATTGTTGCATTTCTTGTTTGGAATCGCCCAAGCCGATGGGGCGATACGAACTCCCGAGATCAATAAAATTCAGGAGATATCGGGTTATTTACGGGTCGCCCTGCGTGACTTTGAGAGTATAAAGGCCATGTTCATTAAGTCGGGTGACAATGCCTATAAAATTCTGGAAATCGATAAAACGGCTACCAATGACGAAATCAAAAAAGCCTACAGGACCATGGCAAAAAAATACCATCCGGATCGTGTGAATACAGAAGATGAAGCCATAAAAAAAGGGGCCGAAGAGAAATTCAAGGAAGTCCAAAAGGCCTATGAACACATACAACAGCAACGAGGAATGGTGTAACGGTCAACCCATGGTGGTTTTCCCTAAAACCATACGTTGAATGAGGGGGCCAAAGCCTAAAAACCCACCCCCTAATACAGACAACTGCATGGAAAATATCTGGTTTTATATAATCTTGGGACTTAATCATGTGTTGGATCTTTCGGCCTATGACCATATTCTGTTTTTGGTCGCATTGAGCCTACCTTTCACTTTCAAGAGTTGGAAAAAAATATTGGTGTTGGTATCGGTATTTACCCTTGCCCATTGTCTATCCTTGGGGTTGTCGGTATATGAAATTGTGGTTATGGACACCGGATTGATCGAATTTTTCATCCCGATAACCATTCTATTTACGGCACTTCTCAATTTGATCTTTGTTTTTTTCAAACCTGAAAGCCCTATCGATGCCAATGCAATTTTTGGGTTTATTATTTCCATATTATTTACTACTTTCTTCGGTTTGATCCATGGTTTTGGGTTCAGCAATTATTTTAAGATACTCATGTCGGGGGAGGAAGAAAAGTTGTCTCCATTATTGGGTTTTGCCGCGGGTATTGAACTGTCGCAACTTCTTATTATATTGGCCGTACTTTCCTTGGGCTATATCTTACAGTCGATATTTAAGTTAAAACAGGACTTTTTTATCAAGATTACTTCAATATTGGTCATCCTTATTACAATACCCATGCTGGTTGCGACGTTTCCTTGGTAGGTTAATGTTAATTTTATCCCATAGTATTGTCAGGCTTTTATTAAGGGGGTATCTTAGTCCCTTTCCAAAGAATGGGTTGTTTTAGTCACTATGAAGAAATCCAAACAAGAAAAATATGATAGGGCCTACTTGAGAATGGCCCAGGAATGGGGCAAATTATCCTATTGCAAGCGTAAACAAGTGGGAGCCATAGTGGTAAAGGACCGTATGATCATCTCAGATGGGTATAACGGTACCCCAACGGGTTTCGAGAATGTCTGTGAAGACGAAGAAGGGTATACCAAATGGTATGTGCTACATGCAGAAGCCAATGCCATTTCCAAAGTGGCTTCCTCGACCCAGTCCTGTGAAGGGGCTACGCTTTATATTACGCTTTCCCCTTGCAGGGAATGTAGTAAGTTGATCCATCAATCGGGTATAAAACGCGTCGTCTATAAAATCGCCTACAAAGACGGCTCGGGCTTGGAATTTTTGGAAAAAGCGGGCATTGAACTGGTTCATATGCCCATCATTGAAAAATCGATAACATAAGTAACGAAAACTACGGTTTGAAAAAAAAGTACGGTTACATATTACCTACGATCATTGCAGCGGCATTGGCAATCGGCGTCTTCGTTGGGGGAAAACTCCATTTCAACGATACGCCCGAAAGGCTTTTTACCACGAATTCGAAGAAAGACAAGCTCAATAGGTTGATCGACTATATTGATTATGAATATGTCGATGAAATTGACACGGACAGCATCGTCGATGTAACCGTGAACAATATTCTCGAGAAATTGGATCCCCATTCCGTTTACATCCCTAAACGCGAAATGGAAGAAGTCTCTGAAAACATGAAAGGGGATTTTGTGGGGATAGGCATCAATTTTTACCCGTATAAAGATACCATATCGGTGATACGGACCATTGTCAATGGCCCCAGCTTTTTAAAAGGCATTCAAGCGGGTGACCGCATTCTCATGGCAGACAATGACACCTTGTTCGGCAAGAATATGGCGAGTGAAAGGATCGTTGAAAAATTAAAGGGGGAAAAAGGTTCCTCAGTTCAGCTCACCGTTTATCGCAGAAGTGAGCATAAGACCTTTAAAGTGGATGTTAGACGGGATGTTGTTCCCATCAACAGCGTAGAGGCCTATTATATGATGACCCCAAAGATGGGATATATCAAGGTGAACCGTTTTGCGGAATCCACCTTCCGGGAGTTCAAAAAAGCGTTAAGTGAGCTCCGAAAGCAGGGGGCCAACCGACTCACCTTGGATTTAAGGGACAATCCCGGAGGCTATCTTGGCATCGCGGAACAGATGGCCGATGAGTTTTTACAAGATGGTAAATTAATCCTGTTCACCAAGAACAAAAAAGGTAAAATAGATAAGATCTATGCCACCGACAAAGGAAGTTTTGAGGATAAACCCATTTATGTGCTGATCAATGAACGCTCCGCATCAGCCAGTGAGATAATTGCCGGAGCCCTTCAGGACAATGATATCGGTACCATTGTTGGCCGCCGTTCCTTTGGGAAAGGGCTTGTGCAGCGCGAAATGGATCTGGGCGATGGTTCTGCCGTTCGTCTGACCGTTTCAAGATATTATACCCCTACAGGACGCAGCATACAACGCACCTATGAAAATGGCACCAAGGATTACTATAAACGATTTACCGATAGATATCACAATGGTGAATTGATATCGGTCGACAGCATCAAAGTAGCGGACTCGCTGAAATTCACGACCCCTAAAGGGCGCGTGGTTTATGGCGGTGGAGGCATTATCCCCGATGTTTTCGTGCCCATAGGCAGCAATGAGGAAGAGGCCGTTGAAAGCTTGGATAGCCTTGGTTTTCTATCGTTCTTTATTTTTGAATACCTCGATGAGGACCGTGGCCGATTCACCGATATGTCCCAAACGGAATTTATAAATGACTTTAGGGTAGATGATATACTTTTTGAGCGTTTTGTCGATTATTCGGTCAATAGGGGATTGAAAATGGATTTCTATGATTACGAGGGCCAGATCAAACTCTATTTAAAAGCCACCTTGGCCGACCAATTATTCGGGGCCAACACCTATGCGCAGATCAAGGGATCGGCAGATGCCATGCTCAATAAGGTACTCGAATTGGATAGCCCCATGATAAAGCAGGCAGACGCTGATAAAATCGATGCTGCCAACTAATCCTCGTCCAACTTCTTTTGTATTTTTCGGGAAGTCAAAAAAATCAATAACAACACGATGGCGCAAAGCGCGGCCAAGATGCCTATAAGGGCTATGAAACTGTCCCCTATAAAAGGATTGTTGAAATCTATATAGGTCACATTGTAACCAATTAATGCGATAGCCAAAAGAAGTAATATAATGGTAATACTTTTGCTCATTTTCTAAAAAAGTGCATTTATGTTGGCAGTGAAAAGTTTCACGGCAATGGCCAATAAGATTACCCCGAATACCTTGCGAATAATACTGATCCCATTTTTACCAAGAATCCTTTCAATGCGTTTTGATGATTTCAGGACAAGATATACAAAGATAATGTTTATGATTATGGCCACAATAATATTTTCGACCTCATATTCTGCCCTAAGCGACAATAAAGAGGTCATGGTGCCCGCACCGGCTATTAAGGGGAAGGCAATAGGTACGATCGAAGCGCTCTCTGGGGCATCATCCTTGTATAGGGTTATGCCCAAGATCATTTCTATGGCCAGGAAAAAGATAATGAAGGAACCGGCAACGGCAAATGAATACACATCAATACCAATCAAATTCAATATTTCCTTCCCCACAAAAAGAAAAGCGATCATGATCAATGCGGCAACAATGGAGGCTTTCTCTGATTGAATATGCCCCACTTTCGTTCGGAGCCCAATGATAATTGGGATGCTCCCAATAATATCGATTACCGCAAATAGCACCATTCCCGATGTGGCGATTTCCTTAAAGTTTAAATTCAAATCCATTCGAACCGTTTTTTCAAACAATTGGCAAAGCTACATTATGTCTTGGGAAATCAGGGATTCTTTGTTGAATTTTTATCGATTTTAATCTAAAAGCAATATCCTATCTTTGAACTTTAAAGCTAAAGGTATGTTCCAACTGGGTAAGACCATCGTGTCTGAGGAAATTATAGAGAACGATTTTGTCTGCAATCTTAAGGCATGCAAAGGGGCATGTTGTATCGATGGCAATGCAGGGGCGCCCGTTGAAGATGGGGAAACTGAAATCTTGGTGGATATTTACAACGATGTACGACCTTTTCTGCGTCCTGAGGGCATTGCGGCCATTGAGGAACACGGTGCGTTTGTCAAGGGAGACGACGGCGAATGGGAAACCCCCCTTGTGAATAACAGTGAATGTGCCTATGTGATCTTTAGTGAGGACCATACCGCGAAATGCGGTATTGAAGAAGCCTATAACCATGGGGCCATCTCATGGAAAAAACCGCTTTCATGCCATTTATATCCCGTTCGTATTCGGGAATACAGCCAGTTTACGGGCATCAATTACCACAAATGGCACATTTGCGATGCGGCCTGTGAACTGGGGGCGACCCTACAGGTGCCGATTTATAAATTTGTCAAGGAAGCATTGGTGCGAAAATTTGGGGAGGAGTGGTACGCCGAATTGGAACAAATCGCCGCCGTACACATTAAATCGTAGGCAAGTGCAATACGACCTTGGTGCCCGTTGCCTTTTTCTCCTTATCGAATAGGTCGATAATAGTGACATCGAAGGTGTTTTGATAATCCCTGGCAAAATTGGCAAGTCGCTCTTTCGTAATTGCGATACCTACGGATTTTCGTTTTAAAACCTTGCTTCTCTTTATAATTTCCGAAGCATCCCGCCCAACACCGTTATCCGTTATACTGATGTCGATATAATTCCTGTTTCCCTTGCTGATATGAAGGTCGATTTTCTTTTCGCCCTCTTTTGAGGACAATCCATGCCACAGGGCATTCTCCAAAAAAGGTTGTAGGATCAAGGAAGGGATTTTTATGGTATGTATGTCTATATGCTCATCGATGTTGATCTTGAAGTTTATTTCATTCGAAAAGCGGATGTTCTCGATGTTCATATACAGCTCAACCGTTTCGAGCTCTTCTGCCAAAGGAATCTCTTTCAAGGAAGAGGCCTCCAGAATTTTTCGCACTAATTTCGAAAACTTATTCAAGTAATGTACCGCATTCTTTTTGTCGTTATTGATGATATACAACTTAATGGAATTCAATGAGTTGAACAAAAAATGCGGGTTCATTTGGCTGCGAAGCATCGACTGCTCCAACGTCAGTAGCTTTTTGTCGTTTTTTAATTGGTATTGCCGGTAGAGAATGTAAAAAACCCCGGTCAACAGGATCAAGGCCAAGCCCCCGATCAACAAACGCGTTTGGTTTTTTCGGAGTTTTAATTTTACGATTTCATAATCTTTGTTGATAATGGCTATCTCATTGTTCTTCTTTTCAATATTGTACCGACTTATCATATCACTAACATACCGCAAGTTGCGTTCGTTAACGGTTTTCTCCTCAAACTCACGGGACAGCTTAAAGTGTGCCAATGCTTTCTTGTAATCGCCCCGTTTCTCCTCCAACGTTGACAAATACGAATTTGCGAGTGAAATATTGGTGGGAAGATTATGCTCTTCGGCCATGGCCAGCCCCTTTTCAAGATTGCTTTTTGCCTTGTTCAAATTATCCTTCATCATGTATGCCCATCCAAGATTCAAATAAATTCCAGAGGTAAGGTCTTTATCCCCTATCTCTTGGGAAGCAACTAGGGTAGGTTCCAAAATTGCCAAGGCATCCTCCAATTTGTGCTGTAGAATATACACATGTGCGATACTATTTTTACATATCACCTTTCCCCTATCACTGTTGATCTCCTCGTTGTAGGCCAATGAGGTTCTATAACTGTTTAGGGCATCATCCAATTTGCCCTGCATCTCTTGGCAGTCGCCAATGTTCTGATGATTTATGGCAAGACCCAAGGTATTGCCCAGTTCGTTTTCGAGTTTCAGGGATCTTCGAAATTGCTCAATGGCCAGGTCGTATTGCTCAAGTGATTGGTAAATATTCCCAATGCCATTTAAGGATACATTGATACTCCTTTTCAATCCTTCGGACGGATTTTCCACCGATTCAGCAAGGGCAAGGGCCTCCTGGCTATAGTCCAAGGCAGATTTAATGGCATCCCTGCGACGATGAACGACACTGATCATATTCAAGCTATACACCTTGAATTCCAAATTATCATCTTCGATGGCGGCCATCAAAGCGGCCTGATGTAGCTGCAAGGCCCATGTAAACCGTGAAAGGTCGCGATACCTTCGCCCTAATTGGTTAAGGGCATATGCCTGTCCGCTATAATATTTTTGGGCCGAAGCTTCCTGGTCAAAATAACGCATCAAGGTGGTGTCCTTTCGGGAAGGTCTCAGGACTGCATCGATTTCAGCATAAGTCCTTGGCCCCGCTGTAATGAGACTGTCGACGGTCGCTTTGAAGGCATCGGGTATGCTTTGGGCACTTCCTAGTTGTATACAAAGGAAAAAATAGAGCATCATGTATTTCCATGTACCCATGACATATGGTTTGAGAACTGAAAAAAGGTGGTTTTGGAAGAACATTAAAGCGCTTATATCATATCCAGAAAATCTGACTTCTTTTGTCTAGAAACCGGAATCTTATGGTTAGAACTTAGAATCACATAGCCATCTGTCTTTAAAAACTCCTTTATCTTATGGAGATTAATGATGTATGAATTATGAATCCTGAAAAATGAATCGTCTGGCAGCAGATCGTTCACTTCCTTTAATTTTTTGGTCAATAGGATCTTTTGGCCATCGGCAAGGTAAATGGTACTATAATTACCGTCCGATTCGGCATAAAGGATTTCATCACTTTCCAAGAAGAGCAATTTGCCATCGGTATTGAATGTGATTTTTTTGTGAAGCGTGTTGGCATTGAAATTCAGAAGGATACGCTCCAACCGTTCTGAAGTGAAGTTTTTGGCATTGAATTTTTTGATTTTCACGATCGTCTCCTTGAGGTCATCGGTGTCGATGGGCTTCAAAAGATAATCTATGGCCTCGTTCTTTAGGGCCTTGATCGCATATTGATTGTAAGCCGTGGTAATCACGACCGGAAAATTCTTGTTGGTCAACTTCTGAATAAACTGAAAACCATCCATGGTAGGCATTTCAATATCGAGGAAAAGACAATCAGGGGTGTTTTTCTCAAGGAATTCCAAGGCTTCGAATGGATCGGTAAATGAAGCACTTACCTTTATTTCGTTGCTGAAGTTCGTCAACTCCCAAGAAAGACTTTGGAGGGCTTTTATTTCGTCGTCAACAATGATAGCTTCAAGCATAGTGAAAAATCAATAGTGAATAGTCATTCGAATAGTAATATACTCAAATTTAAAATTAAGTTGGGAGTATTGCATCGAATTTGTATCAATGGAAGCGTTTTAAGTGTGATTGGCGGTTATTCTATTAAATACAGCAGGGTGCAATAACCTCTTGGGTATTCTTATGAATTCTAAAAATTATTACCAATACAGGGGTTGTGGGGTATCCGTTTGCCAATTATACACATTTTAACACCATTTATACAATAAGCTCCCGATGCTTGAAGGACATCCAATAAATTAGTGGCATGAAATTGTTTTTGTTCCCCCACATAACGATACTACCATGAACGGATAGGAATATAAAGACAGCCTCATGAAAAAATGTATACTAATGTTCGCCTTATTGGTCGCCGCACTCGTTGTTGCGGTATTGATGGAAAAAGACAGGCAAATCACATCAAGCCCCGATTTGCTGGTTAGTGAGTCCCATATAAATAACCCGACAAGCGATTTTCTCACGTCTGATGAGTAGTCCGGTTGTACAAATCGACAAAAAAAACCTAACGATGAACCACTTTATGCTCAAATCGTTGAAAATCGGATTCTGGTTCTTGATGCCCTTTTTTTTCATTTCGAACTCAGATGTAGAACCAAAACCCATGTCCTATGACGCCCAAAATGTATTGGCCGTGCGTGCTGATGGGGCATTCCAGGAACTATTGAACGGAAAGGTGACCTTTGAGACCTCCGAAGGGGTGGCCACCAATCAAGCCAAGCCTTTTTCCTCTCTCTCCTTTAACTTTGAGACGGACGACCAGGAGCAAGAACATTTGATGGGCTTTGTCATTAAAAAACAATGCCGTTCAAAGGAGTTTGCCATTGGGGAATATAAATTGACAAAACACATCAAGGGATTTCTGAACAATTTTGAGGGGGTGTTCGCTTATGCCGACATAAAATCCTTGGGTGATAAACCATTGTTCGCCAAACAAGGAAAATTGGTCATCACTCAAATGGAAGGGGCCCATATAAGGGGATATTTGGATGTTCAGTTCGCCGATAACGACCTTAGAGGCAATGAAATAAACGTAAAAGGTAATTTTCGTGCCGTTAATGTAAGCGGTAATTGACACAAAGTATCGATAGATACGGGTTTGTAGTAAAAATTGTGTATTTTTAAATTCATCTTAATATGAAAAGTACCAGGCCAACTATAACAGTAGCCACTAAAATATAATATGACTGCCAATCAAAAAGGTACGGCTCAATAGGGTATGTTTTTTTTAATTGCATACATCTGTTCTATCAACAGCCTAACTGATGAGTACTGCATTTTGACTTGAGTCGATTAACTTGATTTAAGTTTCGTTTGATTAAAGGTTTCGGGGGAACTACCTAGATCAGCACAAAATGTAGTCAAATTGATTTTGATTTATCAGAGAGCCGTACAGTTTGGCAGTATATTAAAAACTACACATCTTTTAACACTTGCCAGATTTTCGAAAATCTGGCTTTTTCATATTGTTCCCACCATAAATATTCATACATAGTTATTCAAATACCTTAACTTAAACCTATATAATGGTCTTTTAGATTAATATGGGAACAAATCGCTTCATAACAGGGAAAGCAAAAATTGTAGTTTGGGCCATTTGTTCATTATGGTTACAATCAGCTACCTCCCAAAACCAAATTTCGTTCAGACAATTATCCGTCAAAAATGGTCTCTCACAAAACAGCGCAATTTCCATAACACAAGATAGTACGGGCTATTTATGGATAGCCACCCAAGATGGACTGAATAAATATGATGGACGGGAGTTCAACATCCACCCTTTTAAATACCTGGATGTCACAAAAACCAAATACAGCAATTTGGGTAAAATATATCGGGATAAAGAAGGAGGACTTTGGACGGTGCCTTTAGATAAGAAACTTTATAAGCTAAATCCCCAAAAAAATATTTTTGAGATTTTCCCCGGCCTTGAGGATGTTAGTGTACTATTTCAAGATGAGGACCTAACGTATTGGGTTGGTACATATTCAAACGGGCTATATCGGTTTGACCCTAAAACAGGTAGTCCGAAAAAAGTACTTTCAGGGAAAGAATTCAATGGACCCATCTACAACATATCAAATGATCCCAAGGGAAATGTTTTTATCGCAACTAATGGGCTACTTATCGAATTCAATAAAATATCCCAAAGCTTTTCATATGTACGATTCAAGGATTACTACGGTGAAGACATAAATGAAAATTTCAGTGACATGGTGACTGATAGTCAAGAAAGGCAATGGATTTCGACTTTCGGGGACGGACTTTATTTTAGGGATGCGTCGGAAAAAATGCTTCAACGGGTATCCAATCTTGCATTTACCGACCCCCTTCCCGCAAACCTCAATATATTGGATATCCATCTGGATAAAAAGGGAAGATTATGGCTTGCCACATATGGCCGAGGATTGTATATGCTGAATTTTGAAAAAAAATCAATTTCACATTTCAATGCAGATAAGAACAACCCAAGGGCCATACATTACGATGACATTTTATGTATTTACGAAGATAATTCCGGAACACTTTGGTTTGGTACAGATGGCGGAGGAATTAGTTATTTCGATGAATTCTTGGAAAAATTCAACTCTTTTACCAACAACCAGACTCCCGAGGGAATCAATATCGATGTAGTTCGTTCGATCACTACCGACCATAATGGGGCAGTCTGGATAGGGACTTCCGGCAAGGGTCTTACACAGTATGAACCTGAGCATAATAGTTGGCAAACATTTACAACCGGTACTGAAAGTGAAAATGGCATTACTTCAAATAGGTTAATGAGCTTATTGGTTGATGAGGATGGCGATCTTTGGATAGGAACCCAAGATGATGGTCTTATCCTTAGAGACACAATCGGGGATTTTCGTGAGTTTAATACGACTTCCAAAATAATCCTCTCTGCCAATACGGTATGGGATATCTTTAAAGATAGCAAAAACAATATTTGGCTGGGAACAAGGGAAAACGGACTTATTCAATTTGACAAAAACAAGGGGGAAATAAAAAAGTTTATTTCCGATACTCAAGACATTAACTCACTACCTAGCAATAACATTCGTGTTATCACTGAAGATATAAGTGGAAATTTATGGATTGGCACTGAGGAAAATGGGGTTACCCGGTATAACCCAACATCAAATACTTTTAAACACTTTTATCAAAACTCTGACCGTAATTCATACATAAGCAATAGTATTAAAACTTTATATTTTGCACCAAACGGCATCCTTTGGATCGGGACCAATGGAGGTGGATTGAACGCCTTGGATACTTCTAAGGAAGAATTTTATCGGTATACAACAGATGATGGATTGGCCAACAACGTTATTTATGCCATTTTACCAGATAATGTAGGTAACCTTTGGTTAAGTAGTAATAAAGGGATTACCAAATTTACACCCAACCTAAATCCAACTTCGGCACCAGGGGTTGTGAATTACAGCAACTATGATGGCTTGGCTACGGAATTCAATACTGGGGCATATCATATAGATAATAACGGAACACTATATTTTGGGGGATTGGATGGCTTTTATTGGTTTCGCCCAGAAGATATTCGGGAAAACCAGATATTGCCCAAAACATCGATTACAGGTTTTGAGGTCTTGGGAAAATCATCGCCTTTGGTTTCTGGAACAAGATTGAAGTATAACCAAAATACCCTTTCTTTCAATTTTTCAAGCTTACAATACTCTTTGCCGGAAAAAAATGAATACCAATATAGGTTGGTGAATCATGATGGGGATTGGGTATATTCAGGAAATATCAACACGGTGCGTTATGCGCAATTACCTCCCAATGATTACGTTTTTCAGGTGAAATCGAGCAATTATGATGGGGTTTGGAACGAACAACCTACCTCTTTTTCCTTTACGATCGCTCAACCTTGGTATTGGACTTTTTGGACTAAAATTATTTACGGACTTTTAATTTTAGTCCTGATCTATGGTGTTATTCGTTATTTCCGATGGCGATGGCGTATGCAATTGAACTTGCGACTAAAAGAGGATGAGACGAAAAAGTTACAAGAACTCAATACCCTTAGATCAAAATTATATACAGATATTTCACACGAATTCCGAACCCCCTTGACTTTGATATCAGGGCCCATAGAATCCAAATTGAGTGAAAGAGGATTGTCAAATTCCGATCTTACCAATTTTTCAATGATACGGCGGAATACCAGTAGGATGCTTTCGCTTGTGGATCAATTGTTGGATTTGGCCAAAGTGGATGACGGTAAACTAAAGTTAAAATTTATCCAAGGTGATTTAGGATTGTTCCTCAGAAATATTACCGCATCTTTTGAATATCAGGCAGAATCAAAGAAAATTAGCTATATAGCGGAAGTTAGCCCAATGGATGGGCTCTGGTATGACGAGGATCTTATTGAAAAAATAACCATGAACCTTCTCTCCAATGCCATGAAGTATTGTCCTGAAAATGGTCATTGTTACTTTAGGGCCCAAAATGTGGGTGAAAATATATGTATTGTTGTTTCAAATACGGTCAGTAACAAATTGGACATCCCCTTGGAAAACTTGTTTTCCCGGTTTTATCAACAAGATGAATTTTCGCCCGGCGCTGGGGTGGGACTATCTTTGGTGAAGGAATTGGTGCAATTGTATGGGGGTGAAATCGATGTTGAACAAGATGGAGATAACGAAATTGCATTTAAGGTATGTCTTCCTTTCAAGAAAGATTTTTTTAAAAGTAAGAATATCCCGGTCATGGAAAATCAGAAAACCAAATTGGATTTCCAAACTTCTGAAAATGGGGCGCTGGTAACCAATGAAAATAATGCTCCTTTAAAAAATGCTGATCTCCCGATTATCCTGATTGTTGAGGATAATGCGGATGTAAGGCAATTTATTGCTACAGAATTGGGTAAAAATAATCAGATCCATACTGCAGAAAACGGCATTCGGGGAATAGAAAAAGCATTGCAACTGGTACCTGACGTCATTATTTCCGATGTTCGAATGCCTTTATGTGACGGAATTGAACTTTGCAATACGTTAAAGAATGACCAGCGAACCAGTCATATCCCGATTATTTTGTTGACCGCCCATATCGGGGAGGAAAATGAACTGGAAGGCCTTAAGTCCGGGGCCGACGATTTTATTACCAAGCCTTTTAAGCTGCGCATTTTAGAGAAACGTGTCGAGAATCTTATCAACACGAGAAGGGCGCTTCGCAATCGGTATAGCCAAGAAATGGTATTGCAGGCAAAAGATATTGCCATTACTCCCGCCGATGAGGTTTTCTTGAACAGATTACAAAAAGCACTGGACGATAATTTATCAAATCCCGAATGCAACGCGGCCTTCTTTTGCAAAGAACTATGTATGAATCGTATGCAATTGCATCGGAAATTATTGGCTTTTACCGGGCTCAGCACCACTGCCTTCCTACGCTCCCAACGCCTAAAACAAGCAGTTCATATTCTCCAGACCTCAGATGCCTCGATCAATGAAGTTGCCTATGAGGTAGGTTTTAATACGCCCTCCTATTTTATTAAATGCTTTAAGGAAGCCTACCAAAAAACCCCCTCGGAGTACCTTCAAACCATAAATAAATAGGCCTTTACAATTCCTGTTACATTTCTTGCATTCTTTGTTACATATCAAGCATCCACTTATCCCGACCTAAGGTAAATTTGGTTTCAGACTCGAAAAAATGGAGACTATGAAGCTTTTAGTGGGATTATGTTTTGTCGTGTTGATGATTTTTGGGATCGATGGTAATGCACAAGTCCTAAGTACCAAAGAGGCCAAAGTGATTATGGTTGTTGATGAAACAAATGAAACCGTAAGCCATATTGAGTTGTTTGGCAACTTTCAACAAATGAAAAAAGCAGAGGTCTTAGAAAAATATCCGAACAGCCATTTTTATATTGGGCTGCTTGAAGGAAGTTATGAATTGAATAAGAATAATGTTATACCCACCCATGGTAGTACTGTTATCATGTACACGGATCGACAATATTTATCAATTAATACATTATTCCCTAGCGATAAGTTTACCGTTGGCGACGAATTGGACATAGGTTCTATAAAGGCCAAAGTGGTTTCCAAGAAAAAGGGGGAATTAATTCTAAAAACGCAATAAGATGAGGGCGAGCCTATTTTAATCGATTAAGGAAAAGATAAGCAGACTAAACATGCCTATGACAAGGAAGGGGAGTTTACGCTGTTCAATCGCTACCGGAAGATTCTAGATGGGTTTTTTAGGGCATTCCAATTAATAAATTCAAATACAAAAAAAAGATGAAAACAAGAACAATTTTAGTGGCCCTGATTCTATTGATAGGAACAAGTGCCCATGCACAACTTTTAAAAAAACTGGGCAAAAGAGCCGAAAGGGCCGCCGAAGAAACGGTTTTAAGAAAGAGTGAGCAGAAGGTAGCCAAAGAAACCGGGGATGCGATAGATACGGTTTTGGATGGAAAAAAGGAGGAAGAAAAGACCAATTCAAAAGATATTGAAAATAACGATGACCCAACTAATAATTCAGCTGATGAAATAATCGATGAAGAAGCATGGAGTTCCAAAGACATGAACGCTTGGTCTAAATATAATTTTGTGCCTGGTGATGAAATTATTTTCTACGATGATTTGGCAAACGAAGAAAGTGGTGAATTCCCTTCGCGATGGGATTTGCTTAACGGAAACGCCGAAAATGCCTCACTCGCTGAAGAAAAGGTCATAAACTTGTTGAATAAAGCAAAAATCACTCCTTTAATGGAAAAGGACTCGTACTTGCCAGAAGTATTTACGATAGAATTTGATGCCTTTTTCAAACGAGTACACGGACCAACTTACCAGTATTACAGTATTAACCTTTGGTCAGGCTCTAAAAACTACGGTTATTCAGAAGACGGTAAAAGTTATTGTGGCAGTATCACAATAAATATGCATGGTGCATCCATGGCATGCATAGACAACTCAAATTCAAAAAAGTATTCCTCATTTGATGAATCATTGGTAGTAGGTGTTGGCGAGCCGGTTTGGAGACATATTGCCATCGCCTTTAATAAACGAAGTTTAAAGGTGTTTATCGACGAAAACAGAGTGCTTAACATCCCAAATTTAGACTACAAACCAGAAGCTTTTGTATTAGCCGTTCATGCCAATTATGAGGAACTCTCTGCCGTCAAAAATATTCGCATCGCAGAAGGCGGTAAAAAACTCTATGATCGTGTAATCGCTGACGGAAAATTTGTAACCCGGGGCATTCTTTTTGATGTAAATAAAGCAACAATTAAACAAGAATCTATGGGAGTGATCAATGAAGTCGCCAAGATGATGACAGAACATCCCGATTTGAATTTTAGCATAGAAGGGCATACTGACAGCGATGGGGCAGATGATTACAATCTGAAACTTTCTGAACAAAGAGCAGTTGCCGTAAAGGAAGCGTTAACAAAATTAGGTGTCGCGAAAGGCAGATTTCAAGCGATAGGCCTTGGGGAAAGTGTGCCAGTAGCCGACAATACGAGTCCCGAAGGTAAGGCCAATAATAGAAGAGTTGAATTTGTAAAAATTTAAGGTACAAGACAATGGAAGAAAAAATGATACTCGGAAAAATAAAAGGCAGTACCATAGTGTTTTTGGGAATGCTGGCCATAGGCATTTATTTAATTGTGATAGCCTTGACCATTTAAAAATAGAATGAAGTAATAACGACCTTTTTATTGTAAATTTTTATAGGATTAAAAGGCTAAGCTTGCCATTACGGCCCTTAGCACTAAAGTCCTTTTTATTAAACCAAACAGTATCATCATTTATACTTTTTGGTTTATTTTTTTATCGAAAATTTTAACAAAAAACCTCGGCTTAAAAAAGGCAATGAACACAACGTGTGAGCCTACATTTCAACATCCGCTGTTAAAAACTTTGTAACTGAATTTCGGATTGACCCCTATAAATCCGATCCCTATTTTACATCTTTGTGAATCCCGACGGCAGGATAGCTATCATCCTGGCCAACTAACATTTTAAATCAACAGTATTATGCCAGAAGCTCTAGAGCCCATCTTACAGGAAAATAAAGACCGTTTCGTAATCTTCCCCATACAACATCACGATCTTTGGGAATGGTACAAGAAACAGGAAGCCTGTATTTGGACAGCGGAGGAAATCGACCTGCATCAGGACCTTGCCGATTGGAATAATCTGTTGAATGATGAGGAAAAATATTTCATCAAACATATTTTGGCCTTTTTTGCGGCTTCCGACGGTATCGTAAATGAGAACCTGGCTGAAAATTTCGTGAATGAAGTGCAGTATTCCGAGGCCAAATTTTTCTATGGCTTCCAGATCATGATGGAGAACATCCATTCCGAAACCTATTCCTTATTGATAGATACCTATGTAAAGGATGAAAAGGAAAAGAACATGCTATTTAAGGCCATAGAGAATT
>NZ_JBATHS010000059.1:0-1791 GCF_049667165.1 Maribacter sp. | reverse complement strand
CTGCCGACATATCGGCCATTCGTTGCTGATGTGCGTTAAAACTGGCCTGTCTTTGTGCCATGGTGTTTTGGTGGTTGATGGTCATTTGTCTTGTCGCGTTGTCCAAATTTTCGATTTGCTGCTGGCGCTGCCTTCTATTTTCCTCCTGTCTTTGGGTATTTATGCTAGCCATGTGGGTTTTCCATTCCATGTTTTCCTTGACTTCAATATTGGCTTTTACAAAAGTTGCTACGGCATCTTCAAAACGATCATTGTCGGCAAGAAGAAAATCCGTGCTGTACATCCAAACATAGGCGACATCTCCAGTGAACATAGGTTGTTCCAGTTTTACGTAAGAGACGATGGCAAGTGCTTTTTGCCCGTTTGAACCCTTCCATTGGGTGCAAAGAACTTTTACCGCGGCCATAGGGGCCGACTCATGGACTTTTTGGTTAAAGTAACTTTCCAATTCGGGTAAAGGTTTTAGGGTTTCAAATGAAAAACCTTGGGCCGATAAAATAGGCGCGATCTCTTTTTCAAGCACTGTCTCCACGGAAGTTAACGAGCGTACATTCTGCATCCCCGAATTTCGCATATTTTGTTCCATTTGTGGGTTCGGCGAAGCATAGAACATTTTTAATGGGGTATTGAACCCCTTGATGTTCGAGGGGCCTTGAATCTGGTAAAGGAAGAAAGGTATTAATGGATCTGGATCATACTGGGCCTTGGAGATCACTTTCCAATCACTAGGATATTGAATGCTGGATACTATGAGTCCAGATTTTACATCTTTAAATTCATATTTGGTTTCATTTGAGCCAAAGAATGAAGAAAGGTAGGCGCCTGAACTTGACATTTTGCGATCAGCATCGGAGTTTTTACAGGAAAAGATCATTAGGCATAGCATAATAAATTGGGCAGTTTTCATTGTTTTCATGATGACGTTTGTTTAGGTTTCTATTATGATATCGTAGAAATGAAAAAATGTCATCAAAATTATTTTTGATGACATTTTCTTATAATTAAGACAAAAACAAATCGCCTAGAACTGATCTATATCAGTTTGCCAGGGTATGGTGTTTTCTTTTACAAGATCGAATACCAACTTGTTTAGATCATTATCAAAATTGGGGTCGTTACTTCGATAGTTCAATAGAACCACAGCAGTGATTCCGTTCTGTAGATTTTGGTAGTACCAAGTTCTAGTTCCAGGTAAACTTCCTGTGAAAAATAATAAGCCTTGTTCTTCCCAGGTACCGAATCCCCGGCCCAAATGAGATATATTTGAAGGTTGGCTCATTAAGTTAAATGCAGTAGGGCTTACTATGTCAGGCCTATGTGGAGAGCCGTCTACAGCACATATAAATCTGAGTAAATCAGGTGCGCTTATAACAACACCACCATCACCATCTCTTCGGGAGGCAATTGTATATATCCATTGCATTTCTTCGGCAGAGCCGTAATACTCAACCTCGTTGGGTTCCCTATCTTCTTCTCTGAAGGTAGTTGTCTTAAAAGATGTTATACCGGTTGGCGCAACCATAGTTCTAACGTAATCTTCGTAAGATTGGCCTGAAACTTTTTCTATGATCCGTGCCAATAAATAATAACCTGTGTTACTATAGGCATAATTGGTGCCCGGCGCATTTGTCAGGTTCCAATTATTAAGTATGTACTCGATGTAGGCGTTACCTTGGAGCTCTGGTGCGTAATCGATAGGATCTCCACCGGTTGCAACACTCCATCCGCCTGCACCATGTATCAGTAGATGATCTACTGTAATGTTCATTTCGTCTGCAGTCAATGTTGCCG
>NZ_JBATHS010000058.1:0-8864 GCF_049667165.1 Maribacter sp. | reverse complement strand
GGCCAAGGCACCGATCTTAATTGTCTCCTTGATATCACCTTCGCCATATAGCAAGCTCACAATACTTGCCCCGAAATTGATACCCGCAGCAAAACAACCATTACACGCCTCCTCTGTCGTGGCCCATAGATACCCATCTTCCTGCCGAACCTGATATTTTTCATGAAGGGCATCCCTAGCCGCTTCCCATACCACGCCCGATTGATAGTGTCCCAAAACAAAATCATACATCTTGGCCGAATACGAATCATTCGGAAGGCGCTTACGGGCCTCTGTGGCCATCCATAATAGATTATCCTTTGTTGATTTACTCTTTTCCGCCAAAGGCGCAAGGGAATATAGGATCACATTGAATTCCGATATCCATTCCGCATTATCCCTAGCGACGGTCTGTATCGGCAAATGGGCCATTTTCAAGGCCACGTCTGGCCGTGTAGGGGCAAAAAAACCAAATATTTCGGTGGTCAATTGCGCATCGATCATTTCATAATGCGGATTTACTTCAGGGTCACTTGTCGCAGGTGGTACTACACCTTCAATCATTAAATCGAATGCCGTTTGGTTCGACACCCATAAAAAGTTCTCTTCTTCTTTCTTAATATGCCTTAACCAACCTTCCCGTATCTGTTCGCCTGTCAGAATACTGGTTTTGTTGCCATACAATAGGTTTTGGTAGATGTATTCGATATCGGTATCATCATCAGCCCCCCAAATACTATCTTGATCCGCAAACTGAAAGTCCAAGGTATCCGAATACGTATTGGAACCCCAAATATTGGGTTGATCGGGTTGGCCCCAATCTTTCCTAGTATAAAATCCCGCACCTTTCCCATCTTTAGTCGGGATGCCGATCTTATCCATCTCGGTAACCAATCCCGTCCAATTGGCAATACACTGTCCCAACCAAAAGCCGTACAATTTATCTTTATATGCTGCGCGTGAGAGTATCCGATCGGTTGACTCGGGGGTATAGGCTGAATAGACCAAGGTGGTATCCTTCAGGGTATTTAAAGTAACGGCAGTCGCCACCGCATGTTTATCCCCACATGAGGAGAAAGCAAATAAGGATATAAAGCCAAAAAATAAGGATCTAAGTTTAATCATGTTGTTGGATTAAAAGGGTAGATTTTTCAGGTCAACGTTGCCTCCGGAAACAATGATCCCGACTTTTTTCTTCTTGAACTTGTCTTTTTCACTCAACACGGCCGCAAATGCCACCGCACTGGAAGGTTCAATAATGATTTTCATACGTTCCCAGATCAACCGCATGGCTTCAATAATCTCTTCCTCGGACACTCGAACGATGCTGTTCACATACTTGCGTATCAATGGAAAATTCTTGTCGCCTAAATTGGTTTTGAGTCCGTCCGCGATGGTTTCCGTTGTTTTGTTCAACTCGATTTTCCCGCTTTGAAACGAGCGATAGGCATCATCGACCGCAAAGGGTTCTGCCCCAATAACCTTACAATTCTTCCCAAAATAGTGCGCTGCCAAGGCCGTACCGGCAATAAGACCGCCGCCGCCGACAGGAACTATGATAAAATCAAGATCGGGGTGTTCTTCCAACAGCTCCATACAGGCCGTGCCTTGTCCAATAATCACATTAACACTATTCGATGGGTGTATAAACGTGGCTCCCTTTTCCGTTTCGATCTTTTGGGCGGCCGCTTTCCTTGCTTCCAACGTGGGTTCACATTCTATGATTTTCCCTCCATATTCCAAAACCGCATTTTTCTTGACCTGTGGGGCAGCCGTTGGCATAACGATGTATGCCTTAACACCCAGGCTTTTTGCTGCCAAGGAAAGGGCTTGCGCAAAATTACCAGAGGAATGCGTAACGACACCTTTGCTTCTTTGCTCGTCTGAAAGTTGTAAAATCGCATTGGTGGCGCCCCTCATTTTATAGGCACCCATTCTTTGGAAGTTCTCACATTTGAAAAAAAGTTCTGCACCTACCATTCTATCGATGAGTCGGGAAGTAAGCACGGGCGTTCTATGTATATGTGGGGCTATTCTTTTATGGCATTGAACCAGGTCTTCTTTTTGCATCGCAGCTTATTATTTAAACTATTGATAAATTATTTTAATTCAAGAACGACTACAGAAAAAGCGGGTATGGTTATTACCCCTATATCTTTCTTGATGGTAATGTCACTGAAAGGAACCGGTTTTATTTTTTCGGGATTTTCGAATGAATTATGGTCCTGTATCGCACTGCTCTTCAATATTCGCCCTGAAACCAGAGTATGGTTCTCATCCATTGTTATGGTTATCGTCTTGGGTTCTTTCAGGTCGATATTTACCAACGAGATATGCACCAAACCTTCCTTGCTTTTTGAAGCGGAAACGGAAATCGCCGGTAACCTTTGTCCGTTGTGTTCATAATCGTCGGTTTTCAATGCCAACGGAATCAATACCGCATCTTGATGCACTTTGAACATTTCCATCACATGATACGTAGGGGTAAGTATCATCTTGTTTCCTTCGGTCAAAACCACTGCCTGAAGTACATTGACCGTCTGGGCCAAATTCGCCATCTTCACTCGATCTGCATGGTTATTGAATATATTCAGGTTCATGCCGGCGATCATGGCATCGCGCATGGTATTTTGTTGATAAAGAAATCCCGGATTCGTATCGGGCATCACATCGTACCATCCTCCCCACTCATCGACAATCATATCCACTTTTTTTTCCGGATCATACTTGTCCATGATCGCGGTATGTTTTTGAATGAGTTCCTCCATGTTCCATGATCTTTGTAAGGTCATGAAGTATTGGTCTTCGTTATAATCGGTAGAAGAACCTTTATTGCCCCAATCGATTACCGAATAGTGGTGTAAGGCAACCCCTTGTAATAAATTATGGGGAATATCGCGCATCAAGACCTCCGTCCAATTATAATCGGCATCACTGGCGCCAGAGGCAATTTTATCCAAACCTCCCTCAATACCGGCACCAGACATAAAGGTGGCATATTTTCGATAAATGTCCACATAATACTCAGGGCGCATATTGCCCCCACAGCCCCAAGCTTCATTGCCTACGCCCCAAAATTTAACCTTCCAAGGTTTTTCACGGCCGTTTTGCTTACGGAGGTTCGACATGGGACTATCCCCTTCAAAATTTACATATTGCACCCAATCGGCTAATTCCTGTACCGTACCACTACCCACATTACCTGAAATATAAGGCTCAGTTTCCAAAACTTCACAGAGGTTCAAAAAATCATGGGTGCCAAAACTATTGTCCTCGGTAATTCCTCCCCACCATGTGTTAACCATTGATGGTCGTTGGTCTTTCGGTCCAATCCCATCCTTCCAGTGATAGGTATCGGCAAAACAACCGCCAGGCCATCTTAAGTTGGGAATGTCCAATTTCTTCAGGGCATCAATGATATCGTTTCTTACCCCATTGGTATTTGGTATGGAAGTATTGTTTTCGCCTACATAAAAACCATCATAGATGCACCTTCCCAGATGTTCTGCAAAATGGCCATAAATGTGTTTGTTGATAATGATTTCCCCTTCCGATGGCAAGAAATCAATACTGTTTTCCTGTGCATTCGTAAATAGGGCCAATGTAAAGGCTAGAATGGCAATCTTCAGCTTCATTTCGTACGAATTTAATGGTTTGTGTTTCTCGCCTTACTACGTATAAACCCATAGGTAAAGGGTTCATAGATAAAATTACATAAAGAATTAAGAAGTAATCCAACATTTGGCGTGATTATTCGTTAATAAAATGATTGGCATAACCTTTGATTCTTGAAATTTGCCAATCGTACAGGGATTTTGTTATGCGAGCTATTTTTATACTTAGTGTTTTTATGCTATGCCAATGGATGCAGGGGCATACCTATGGCTATGATCTATCATCGACCCATAACGCCTTTATCGATTCCTTTAATTCCCTAAGTGCTTCAGAGGGTTTAAAAACCTTAGGTCCGACAGAAGAATTCGGCACTTTGAAATCTTCGATCAACATTACCTCCCCGAATAGCCATTCGATTTGGACCATTCCGGGCACAGCGGAGTTGGAATGGAGCACCCAAAATATAGGCACCACAAAATCCATTCGCTTTTTCCTCGCCAAGGATGATATGGTGGTACAGGAACTGGGTACGTTTAAAAATACAGGAATGGCCAAGGACATCGTCTTAGCCAAGAACATCAGCTCTGGGGATAATTATCAGGTGGTAGGCATTGAGATGTTTCCAGATGATCGCTTCCATATCGCAAAATTTTCAACCCCTTATTTTTCTGTACGAAATAAAGAATCGGATGCCAGAAAGGAACGATCTAGACTTTTGAATTCAGCACCGACCCCTACAGTACCCAAGCAAGTTGAAGCTCCAAAAAAAGTTGTATCTCCCATACCTGTTGAAACACCTAAAAGGATGGAATTCGATGGTCGGAATATTACCTATGTGAAGGAATTGGTCTTTACCAAAGAAAAGCTAAAAATACACATTTGGGATCACGGTCGTCAGGATGGTGATATTGTTTCCATATACCTAAACGGTTTTACCGTAATCTCAAAATACTTATTGACCTATAATAAAAAACCAATCGAAATCATATTGGATCCAAATAAGAAAAACGACTTGTTCGTATATGCCCATAACCTAGGAAAATATGCGCCCAATACCGTTTCCGTTGAAATCACTGATGGTACGACCTCTGAGAATATCATCCTGAATTCCGACCTCAAAAGTTGCGAGGCGGTAATGATCAGCGTAAATAAATAGCCCTAGTCTATTACAACATTACTTTTTCACCTTTCTTTGCGGCCCGATAAATGGCATCGATGATCTTTAGATCTTTCAATCCCTCTTCCCCATCAACTGGCACCAAGGGTTGAATACCATCAAAAATAAGCTGTGCCATTCCGTCCATTTGTAAGGTTTGATGCGTAATATGTGGTTGGCTCAGTTCCCCTTTATGGGTCCGCCCTTCAATAGGTCCATATCCCGTTGAGGGTTGCATTTCTACCCAACCATCATCCCCTGTCATAAAGAAACGATCTAAATGCCTCATGGCATAGGTCGAGAGACAAGATGCCACTGCCCCACTAGGAAAACCCATCTGAAAGGTTATGGTTTCATCAATACCTTCCTTGAACATTACCGGATCGGTTTTTGTTTCCTGGGCCGTGATCCAAATGGGTTCCTCACCCAACATATACCGGGCCCCATTAACGGAATAGATACCGATATCCATCATGGCCCCACCTCCGGATAATTCTTTGTTAAGGCGCCATTGATCTGGATTGCCTATCACGAAGCCAGATTGCCCTTGAAAGAATTTCGGTTGGCCAAATTCACCGGCCTTTCGCATTCGAATGACCTCCACCGTTTTAGGTTCAAAATGCATACGGTAACCGACCAATAACTTGACATTAGCAGCTTCACAGGCCTTCACCATACGCTCCCCTTCCTCAGCATTGATGGCCATGGGTTTTTCACAAATCACATGCTTACTGGCCTTGGCGACACGAATGGCCTGTTCACAATGGAGTCCGTTTGGTGTAATGATATAAACCGCATCGATATCAGGATTGTCCTTGATGCTATCAAAATTGGCATAGTTGTAGCAATTTTTTTCAGGAATGTCATATTCCGCTTGCCATTTGGTGATTTTGGAAGGGGTGCCACTGATCACACCGACCAACTTTGCCCGCTTACAATCTACCATCGCTTTGGCCACCCTGGTTGCGTAACTACCTAAACCCATTATTGCCACCCTTAGTATGGGTGCGTCGTAAGGCTGTTCGAAAGCCGCAAAAAGAGGTGTTGAACCATATAATATCGGCAGACTTAGCGCCGTAAGTGACATTTTTTCGATAAAATCCCGTCGTGAACCCATAGTGAATTTGATTTGTATTAAAATTACGTTTTAATACCAAAAGGCAATAACACATTACAACCTAATAAAAAAGACTCCAAATGAATTGAAGTCCATTGTTTTCTAGGAGGAAATCCTGAACGACCCAAATCCCACCAAGTACCAACATTAACTTAAGGAATACAATTTATTTTACGCTAGTGCTCACCCACAATTCTACCTTCTTCGCTGACCTGAGTACTGCATCGCTTCTCCCTTACCAAATCCATAGCTGAATCCCAAGGCGATAAAACGACCCCGTTGTCGACGGTTATAGACCTCGAAATCGTTCTGTACAATTTCATCTTCATTGATTCTTGAAGCAAAAAGGTCCCGTACGCTTAAATTCAATACCGCCTTGCCCTTGAGAATATTTTTACGTAACCCAAGATCCATAAAAAGGTTCTCACTGCGCACCCCTTGCACCGTTCTTACTCTCGACCTATAATTGCCCGTGGTCTCCAATTCAAAATCAGCAGGGAGTTTTAGCTTTGCCATAACTTTAGATGACCATTGATCTCCATCAAAATCAAAGACCGTACTTTCAAAAATGCCTTCCCGCTTAAACTCACTATAATTGAAATCCGCATTTAGGGTCATCCATTTAAACGGGGAGTACTTGGCGTTGAATTCAATACCGGTTACCTTGTTCTCCCCAATATTCTCGGGTCTTACGGTATTCACATTGTTTGCAAAGAACGAGACCCGTTCAATGACATCGGACGTATAGCGATAATAAGCCCCGAAATTCAGGGATGCCTTGCCTAAAATATAGATACTTGTAATTTCATACGAATCGGTAAACTCCGGTTGTAAATCGGGATTCCCTTGTCGGATACTAAAGTTGTTTCGGATATTGAAAAATGGATTAAGGTCCCACAATCTCGGCCGGTAAACACGCTTTGAATAGCCTGCCTGCATCGAAATCTTGTCAGTGAATTTATAGGAGGAATGAACACTTGGAAAAAGGTTGGTATAGTTCTGATCATTCGCCTGGTTCGTGTTCTCCAATAAGGTATTCAGATTGGTCTGCTCTAAACGTAAGCCTGCTTTAATGCCCCATTTTGTGCCTTCATATGAGCTAGTACCATACAGGCCCAATACATTTTGGTCGAAATCAAAAATATTGGTCAGACCAGGATTCACAATGAAACTTCCATTTTGAAAATCACTGACCTCATAGTCGTTCTTCACATCATTTATAACATATTGTACACCTGTCTCTAACTTCCATTTTTCAGCGAATGGCCTGGTGTAATCCAATTTAAAGGTATACACCGATTCCTTAAAATCTGTTCGGGTCTTTTGTTCTGCGTCGTTATCAGTCCCGCTAATCGTGGTATTGATAAAGTCTGATGATTGGTCCTTGCCGAAAAAATTTCCTAATGAACTAAAGACAAGGGTATGGTCCTCATCCCCGTTAAAATCCTTTTTATATTGCAACTCAAACTGAAGTTTAGGATTCTCGGCTTCAGTAACCTCTGTACGTTGCCACTCAGAAACAACCTCATTGGAGGCATCAAGGGAAGTGAAATTGGTTGTTGAAGGTTGATCTTCCAACTCCATTGCAAAATTACCGGAAAGTGTCAAAACATTGTTTTCATCAATGTAATAGTCGGTCCCCAACACAAAATTGTAGTAGGTCTCGTTTCTATACTCCGTACCGGTCGACAGTACCGTGGTATTGTTTACCAAATCCACATTTCGATTTATCCTATCATCAGGAAGTTCCCGAATGCCATAGCCCAATTGACTGAATAAGTTGAATTTTTCACTCCTCCGGTTAAGGCTTATGCCAATACTGTGCGAATCAGGTGCTCCCGTATTCACCGAAACAGAACCATTTAATCCTTTTCTTTGGTCTTTTTTTATGACAATGTTTATAATGCCCGATGTACCCTCAGCATCGTATTTTGCGGAAGGATTTGTGATAACCTCAATCCTATCGATCATATCCGCCGTAATGGTCCCCAAGGTATTTCCCTCCTCGCTAGCAATCACCGATGGCTTTCCATTGATCAAAATTTGGACGCCTCGGCTGCCCCTAAGGCTTATTTGCCCTTCGATATCCACATTCACCGAAGGTACATTGTTCAATACGTCCAAGGCACTTGCACCGGTGGTGCTCAAATCCTTACCTACGTTGAATACCCGTTTATCCAACTTGAATTCAGTTCGGGAAATTTCTCCACGAACCACTACTTCTTCTAATTTTTCAGCATCTTCCGACAATGTTATGGTACCCAAGGCTATAGTTTCGGACTTGGCCACTGGTTGCCCAAAAGTCTTGGTCTCAAAACCTATAAAACTAACCTCAATATAAAAATTGGAGGCATTTGTCTCTAGCTCAAAACTACCATCTTCCAATGTGGTGGTGCCGCTCAATGGCTTTTGGGTATCCGAATCCGCTACCAATACAGTTGCGAACTCTACAGGCCGTTCATTGATGTCAACCACTTTACCGGTAATCCGTGTGCTTGTTTGGGAAAGTAGGTCCGATACATTAAAGATCAGAAATCCAAAGAAAAGAAAATATAGTATGTAAGGTCTCATGGGTTTCATTTTTAAATGCTAGGTCAAAAGTTATATTTTTACGTGTAATAGGCAATCTATTTCCCGCAAACGACAGCAGTTGTACAGTAAACGACACAAGACCTGAAGAATGACGTTTACCGTATCAAATCTGTCGATGGCGGTTTTTCGAAGCATTACTTAGCTACAATCCTTAATTTTAGAGCATGGCAACCTTACCCTACAAATTAAGCGCTACCTCCAAAGAGTTCCTTTTTCAATTCTCATTGCATGTCTTATTGTTTTTGTTCTTTACCTTCGACAGGGAAGAGCCCCATATCCAAGAATTCAAAATATTTTCCTTTATAAATTATGCCGTAGGGGCTTTCATTATCAATTATGCATTGTTACCCCGATTGTTCTATAGGAAACACTATATAAGTTTCATCATTTCGGCCATAGTGGTTA
>NZ_JBATHS010000057.1:0-4232 GCF_049667165.1 Maribacter sp. | reverse complement strand
GATTTGCCACATCCAGAAGGGCCAATAAAGGCGGTTACCGTATTTGCCTTAATGGTCATGTCGATACCCTTAATAGCTTCAAAATCGCCATACCATACTTTTGCATCATTAACCTCTATTTTATGTGTTTTTTTTAACGAGGTATCAATAACACTATCCAGTATCGTAGGTTCTTTAATAGGTTTTTCCATAATTATTTCCATTTCTTCTGCCATTTGTTTCTAAAGTAAACCGCAATACCGTTCATAATAAAAGTGATGAGGAGTAATATAATTATCGCAGCTGCCGCATTTTCGATAAATCCGGGTTGTGGCCTTGATATCCAATTGAATATTTGAATCGGCAGTACCGAAAATTCATCCATAGGATTTTCCGGAGCGAAAGGAACATAGGCCAGAGCGCCAACCACAATCAAAGGAGCTGTTTCACCCACTGCTCTTGATAGTGCCAAAATCACCCCTGTTAAGATCCCACCTCCAGAGGCAGGTAAAATCTGATGCCATATGGTCTGCCATTTAGATGCGCCCAATGCAAAAGAAGCATCTTTGATTGATGAAGGAACTGCTTTAATGGCCTCTCTTGTAGCCACAATTACAATAGGGAGTATCAATAATGAAAGAGTTAAACTCCCTGCTAAAACACTTGCCCCTAACCCCATTATTCTCACAAATACCTCTAAGCCCAATAGCCCATAAATAATGGAAGGGACGCCTGCCAGGTTTGATATATTTATTTCCAATAACCCGGCAAGTTTATTTTTTTTGCTGTATTCCTCAAGGTATATTCCTGCAGCCACGCCCATAGGAAAGGCGATTATGGTGGTAAAGAACAAAATCCATATACTTCCCATTAAAGCCGTATATATCCCTGATTTTTCTGCTTTTCGTGATGGAAGATCCGTAATAAAACCCCAATCGATTCTACGAACACCATCAATTAAAATATCACCAATGAATACGACGAGCAATACCAAACCAATTATGGTACAGAAGATTCCCCAGTATTTGAAGATCTGATCTTTCAGCCTGTTTTTGCGGAGATTATTCATACTTTTCCTGGAATTTTTTTCTAATTCGGTAACTTAACGTATTCAATAAAAACGTAAAGACGAATAGTGTTATACCGGCTGCGAAAATAGTCCTATATTCCAAGGATCCATGTTGCACATCGCCCAAACTCACTTGAACAATAAAGGCTGTTATAGTTTCGATTGGCACGGTTGGATCCAAGGTTAATCTAGGTTGTTGTCCTGCTGCTATGGCAACAATCATGGTTTCCCCGATTGCTCTGGAAATGGCCAGGATTATGGAGACAATAATACCGGAAGAGGCTGCTGGTACAATCACCTTGAATGCCGTTTGAAGTCTTGTGGATCCCATACCAAACGAAGCTTCTCGAAGTGAGTCGGGAACCGCATGTAAAGCATCTTCACTTAATGACGATATGTAAGGAATAATCATTATTCCCATTACAATACCTGCAGATAGCGAGTTGAATCCTGATAGGTTCGGAATCAGTTCCTGTAAAAATGGCGTCACGACCACTAGAGCGAAAAACCCATAAACTACGGTTGGTACTGCAGCAAGGAGTTCTAAAAGTGGTTTTACGGATTTTCGAAAACCCTTTGGGGCATATTCACTTAAATAAATGCTTATTGATAGTCCTATTGGCAGGGCAAAGGCTATGGCTATAAACGAAGTAAGCAATGTGCCAGACAGCAAGGGTAAAATCCCAAAATGCTTTTCAGTGAAAAGGGGTGTCCATTGTGTATCGGTAAAAAAATCAAAAATCGAAACCTCGCTAAAAAATCGAAAAGCCTCGATAGACAATACAAGGATGATTCCAATGGTTATTGCAATGGTTATTAAGGCACTGGACAACAGTGACTTTTCGATTATCAATTCTCTGATTTTCCGCATTAAGTAATATTTAAAAAGGAAGTCAGGCGCCTAAAGAGACACCTGAATATCCTAAAAAAACTTTTGCTTATTTGTTGTTTTCAACAAAAGTTTTAAAATTTGCTTTTTGGGCACTGTAGTTTTCCGACGGAAGTGGAATATACCCCACGTCTTTTGATAATTCACCTGCATTATCTATATAGAAGTTAACAAACTCGACAACTTCAGGCAAGGCAACAGAGGTGCTGTTCACATAAATGAACAAAGGCCTTGACAAGGGTCTATACGAGCCATTTTTAACAGTTTCTAGAGAGGGTTTAACCACTTCTTCCCCATTATGTACACCTATTAGTTTTAATTTATCCTTGTTTTCGGCATAATAGGCTAGTCCAAAGAATCCTAATGAATATTTGTCGCCAGCAATACCTTGTACAAGAACATGATCATCCTCACTAGCTGTGAAATCGCCTCTACTTGAGCCACTTTTACCTACTACGGCCTCCGTAAAATAATCATAAGTGCCTGATGCCACCCCGGGGCCGAATAAATGAATTTCTTGATTGGGCCATTCCGGACGGATCTGGTTCCATTTCATGATTTTACCCTGTGCCGTAGGTTCCCAGATTTTTTTGAGTTCTTCAACGGTAAAACTATCTACCCAATCATTTTCTGGGTGTACCAGAACAGCCAAGCCATCATAGGCAACTTCCAACTCTAGATATTTAATGTCGTTTTCTTCACAAGCTGCCTTTTCCTTGTCTTTAATAGGGCGGGAAGCATCTGAAATATTTGTTTCCCCCCTAGAGAATTTTTTGAATCCTCCACCAGTACCAGAGACGCCTATTGTCACATTTACTTTCGGCTGTACGGCTCTGAACTCTTCAGCCACGGCTTCCGTAATTGGAAAAACCGTACTTGAACCATCGACCTTAATCGTACCAGAAAGGGTAGTTGTCCCATTTGAACCTTCAGTGCCTTTCTTTTCTTTTTTGTCTCCGCATGCGCTTATCGCCAATGCCAATGATAGTAAAACTAAAATTTTTTTCATTTTTTGTCGTCTAAATTATGTTATGCAAAATAAAACCAGTTTGATTTTGATTTGGTTAAGGGAAAATTATTAAAGTGCTATTAGATTGTTAACAAGAGGATTAAAAATGGACATCAAATTGCAATCTATACATCAATTCGTCAGATCCCCCATCAACTGAAAGATAGCTCAAATCTGTTTGCACTTTTAGTTTATGTCCCACGATGTATTTTGATAGTCCTAGTGTATATTGGGTTTCAGCATCTCTTCCTGTAATGTCATCGAGGTTTATATTCGTATAACGACCCGAAATCTCCCAATCCTTAGCTAGCATATAACCAGACTGCAGATTTAGGCCATCACCTACCCAAACTACATCACCTGTCTCCGTACCATCGGAATTTCTGGCAATTGGGTTATCGGCATCCCTATTGGCGTATTCCCACATAAATGAAAAACCGTTGTACTTGAACATGCCATCGAAAAAGAATGTATTTATGTTGGTTTCATAAAAACCAATATCATTGGTCATATAAGAACCTTGGTTACTTCGGGTTTTAACGGCATTTTGATTGGTATCGTAGTTTACCGCCAACATCAACTTTGGTTTTGCTTCACGCTTTAAATCACTTCCGCTATAATCACCACTACCCTCGAATTCACCGAAAGGTAAAAATTCCAATCGGGCGGTATACTGATGTCCACCCAAATTCCCAGTGGTAATATTTCTGCCTTCCCCTTGGGAAATAGCAAATTTTTCCCGCACCAAGAAATTATCCGATAGGTTAAAATGATGCCTCAATTGAATGCCGGCATCCCGATCTATATTGAATCGACTATTCAATAAGGAACGATCTACTTGTTGCAGATTACCTGAAGATATAACACGCTCTATATTGCCCGGTAGTTTAGTCTGGCCAACCCACAATTCAAAATTTTCATAGAAATTCCACATCACAACGGCATCCAATATATATCTTGGGGCATTGCTTGTAAAGGCCGAGGCGCCTGAAATATCCCTATTCGAAAGTCCTAGCTCAAGTTTATACGTAAGTTTTGGCGTATAGGCAAAACCATCGAACTTTAATCGTGCTCTACGGACCAAAAAGTTTTGTTCGGGATTTGCAAGGCCACCGTCTGCCCCTTCATCCCAGGTTGCAATAGATAGAAATTGCATTCTTGTGGCAATCTTCATGGTCCAAGTACTGTCTTGCCCCACTAAATTGAACAGTCCTTTACCAAATTTAGGTGCGTTGGTTTCTTGGGAATATGAAGTAAGCGTTCCTAATAGGATCAATCCTAAGGTA
>NZ_JBATHS010000056.1:0-9881 GCF_049667165.1 Maribacter sp. | reverse complement strand
GACAATATTATTTCAATGCCACCCACCTATGGTATGTATAAGGTGTTATCAGGGATCAATGCCATCGAAAATCGGGAAGTATTGTTGACCAAGGCATTTCAATTGGATGTTGAACGAATATTGGCCCAAGTCGATGATTTTAGTAAGATTATTTTCATTTGTTCTCCGAACAATCCGACAGGAAATACGTTTTCCGAAGTCGCGATCCTCGAACTTTTGAAAGGGTTTGCCGGCTTGGTCGTTATTGATGAAGCCTATATTGATTTTTCGCCCAAGGCGAGTTGGTTGAAAAGATTGGATGAATTCCCTAATTTGGTTATAACCCAAACCTTGTCAAAAGCCTACGGATTGGCAGGAATACGACTAGGACTTTGTTTCGCTTCAAAGGAAATCATCGCTATTTTGAATAAAATAAAACCGCCGTATAACGTAAATGAATTAACACAGCAGCACGCCTTACAACAAGTACTACAACCAGGGGTCTTAACTTCAGAAGTAGCTGAAATATTGAAACAGAAAGAGGAAGTATGTACTTTATTACATCAAATACCCTTTATTGAGCACGTATTTCCTTCCGACGCCAATTTTGTGCTTGTCAAAGTTGATGATGCCAATGAAAGGTATGAACAACTCGTTGCAAAAGGTATCGTTGTCAGAAATAGGACCACCCAACCCCTATGTGGGAATACCTTACGATTTACAATTGGGACAAAAGAAGAAAATAGGAAATTGATCAATGCCCTAAAAGAAATAGCATAACATGAAATGAGCCATAATAACTCTTGAAGCAAACCGAGTAGTTAATTGGCGAATTACATATGACTTACAAGAAAATAAACATCAACAGATGAAAAAAGTATTATTTATCGATCGGGATGGCACGATCATCAAAGAAACCGCCGATGAGCAGATCGATGCGTTCGAAAAAATGGTTTTTTATCCGAAAGCCTTTACCTTCTTAGGGAAAATCGCAAAAGAACTGGATTATGAACTGGTCATGATCACCAATCAAGACGGACTGGGTACCGACGTTTTCCCGGAAGATACCTTTTGGCCTGTCCATAATTTTATCTTGAAGTCCTTTGAGAACGAAGGGGTGGTTTTTGATAAGGTATTTTTGGATCGTACGTTTCCCTATGAAAATGCCAACACCCGCAAACCAGGTACGGGTTTGTTGACAGCCTATTTTTCGGAGGATTATGATTTGGCCAATTCTTTTGTGATTGGGGATCGTTTAACCGATATGGAACTGGCCAAAAATCTCGGTGCCATGGGAATTTTCATCAATGACAACACACATTTGGGTACCGATGAAATATCGGTGAAAAGAGATGAGTTAAACGATGTGATAGCCCTTGAAAACAATGATTGGGAAAAGATTTATGAGTTTTTGAAATTGGATGACCGGATGGCGGAAACCAAGCGAAAGACGAATGAAACGGATATCCTAATCAAATTAAACCTCGATGGCACGGGAGTTGGCAATATCGATACAGGCTTGGCATTTTTTGACCACATGTTAGATCAATTGGCGCGGCACGGTCAAATGGACTTGGATATTAAGGTGAAAGGAGACCTAGAGGTAGATGAACACCATACCATTGAAGATACCGCTATTGCCTTGGGAGAAGTTTTTCATAAGGCCTTGGGCAACAAATTGGGCATTGAACGCTATGGTTTCTGCTTGCCTATGGATGATTGTTTGGCCCAGGTTGCCATCGATTTTGGTGGACGTAACTGGTTGGTATGGGAAACTGAATTTAAACGGGAGATGATCGGACAGATGCCGACTGAGATGTTCCAACACTTTTTTAAGTCTTTTACAGATGGGGCCAAGGCCAATCTGAATATAAAAGCGGAAGGCGCAAATGAGCACCATAAGATAGAGGCTATTTTCAAGGCATTTGCCAAGGCAATAAAAATGGCGGTAAAAAGGGATGTTGAAAAAATGGTGCTACCAAGTACAAAAGGAATGCTTTAATGAAAATAGTTATTATAAATTACGGAGCTGGTAATATCCAGAGTATAAAATTTGCCATCCAGCGATTAGGATATGAGGCCATATTATCTCAAGATGCCGAAGAAATCCAAAATGCGGATAAAGTAATATTTCCGGGTGTAGGCGAGGCAAGTAGTGCCATGAAAATGCTAAAACAAAGCGGACTGGACACCTTGATTTCTCAATTAGAACAACCGGTCTTGGGCATTTGTCTAGGGATGCAGTTGATGTGTCACTCTTCCGAAGAAGGGAATACCAAAGGGTTGGGAATTTTTGATGTTGATGTGGTCAAATTTACGAATGAAGTAAAGGTTCCCCAAATAGGGTGGAATGAAATTTCGAATCTAAAAACAGGATTGTTCACAGGGGTTTCCGAAAATGACCACATTTATTTAGTGCACAGTTTCTATGCCCCATTATGTAAAGAAACCATCGCCACCTCAGAATATGGACTTTCCTACAGTGCGGCCTTGGCCAAGGACAATTTTTATGGGGTACAGTTTCATCCAGAAAAAAGTAGTTTGGTAGGAGAACGAATTATAAAGAATTTTTTAGAATTATAATATGCGAATAATACCGGCAATAGATATTATCGAAGGCAAATGTGTTCGGCTTTCCAAAGGGGACTATAGCACAAAAAAAATATATAATGAAAACCCCTTGGAAGTCGCTAAGGAATTTGAGGCACATGGCATCAACTATTTACATTTGGTGGATTTGGATGGCGCAAAATCAAAGCACATAGTCAATCATAAGGTACTAGAGCAAATAGCTGCCCAAACCAAGCTTAAAATTGATTTTGGCGGTGGTTTAAAGCGGGATGAAGATTTGAAAATAGCCTTTGAAAGTGGTGCAAATCAAGTTACGGGGGGCAGTATTGCGGTAAAGGATAAGGAAGTGTTTTTGGGATGGTTGGCACAATATGGGGCCGATAAAATAATTTTAGGTGCGGATGCCAAGGATGAAAAAGTCGCGGTTTCCGGTTGGCTGGAGGAGTCAAAAGAGGATTTAGTGCCTTTTATACAAGCATATCAAAAGAAAGGGATTGCTTATGTCATTTGCACCGATATCAGTAAGGATGGGATGTTAGAAGGGCCTTCTTTTGAGCTCTACCGAAAAATATTGAATAAGGTTCCAACTCTAAAATTGATTGCCTCAGGCGGTATCTCGACCTTTGGCGAACTGCCCAAACTGGCAGAAATGGGCTGCGAAGGCACTATTATCGGGAAGGCCATTTATGAAAACAGAATTAGCTTAAAACAGTTGGAAGAATATATTTTATCCTCATGATTATGGAAGAAAAACTAAGGGAGGAGTTTGTGCAGAATTCCCTGTATCGTCTCGATGAGAATACGCGAATGAACTCCATTTCGTTAGCACAACTGTCCGAAAAGGATATTTGGAAACGCCCCAACGAATCCCTGAACAGTATTGGTAATTTGATTTTGCATATATGTGGCAATATGACCCAGTATGTCATTTCCTCTTTGGGCGGTACGGAAGATATTCGGGAACGTGATATAGAATTCGGAACGACTACTGGTTATACCAAAAAAGAATTGCTTCAAAAATTAATTGAAACCGTTGAAATGGCCAAGCGGGTAATTAATGATGCCAAGGTTGACCAACTCGTCAGAAAGCGTGAAGTACAGGGGTTCTATTTTTCAGGAATCGGTGTTGTTTTACACGCTGTTGAACATTATTCCTATCATACCGGTCAAATTGCCTTTTGGGTAAAACAGGTAAAGAACATGGATTTAGGCTTTTATGATGGCCAAGATCTCAACGCAAAAAATTCAGATTAAGATGTTGGCAAAAAGAATAATCCCATGTTTGGACATCAAAGATGGTCGTACGGTAAAAGGTATCAATTTCGTTGACCTTCGTGATGCTGGGGATCCCGTTGAACTCGCAGAAATATACAGTAAGGAAGGTGCGGACGAACTCGTTTTTTTAGACATTTCCGCGACGGAACAAAAAAGGAAAACGCTGGCGGAATTGGTGTACCATGTTGCTGAAAAAGTGAATATCCCATTTACGGTAGGCGGTGGCATATCTTCGGTTGAAGATGTTGACATATTACTTCATAACGGTGCGGACAAGGTTTCCATCAATTCATCCGCTGTTAAGAATCCACAGCTGATCAATGATCTGGTAGCCAAATTCGGTTCCCAATGTATTGTTGTGGCCATTGACGCCAAGGAAATCGATGGGGAATGGATTGTACATTTGGTAGGAGGGAAGGTGCCTACCGAAATAAAACTATTTGATTGGGCCAAGGAAGTGGAAGAGCGCGGTGCAGGCGAAATATTGTTCACCTCAATGAACCATGATGGCACTAAAAACGGTTTCGCCAATAAGGCCCTTGCCAAATTATCGTCAACAGTGAATATTCCGATTATCGCTTCTGGCGGGGCTGGGAACATGCAGCATTTCGCAGATACATTTATCGAAGGGAAAGCCGATGCTGCTTTGGCCGCCAGTGTTTTTCATTTTAAGGAAATAGGGATAAAGGATTTAAAAACAAACCTACAGGAAAAGGGAATTCCCGTCAGACTATAAATAAAATGTCATCCCGAGCGCAGTCGAGGGGTCAGGTACACCAAAGGTCTTCGACTGCGCTCAGACTGTTATAAGTAAAATATGATATGAAAATAGATTATAAGAAAAACGCAGACGGACTAATACCAGCCATTATACAAGACGCTAACACCAAAAACGTGTTGATGTTGGGGTATATGAACGATGAGGCCTATCAAAAGACCTTGGATACCAAAAAGGTGACTTTTTATAGTAGAACCAAAAAACGCCTATGGACAAAAGGAGAGGAAAGTGGTAACTTCCTCCACGTGGTAACCATTAAGAATGATTGTGATAATGATACCCTCCTGATTTCAGTACATCCGTCCGGACCTACTTGTCATAAAGGAAGCGATACGTGTTGGAACGAGGATAACGTGCAAGAATTTGGGTTTTTGACTCAATTGGAAACGGTTATTGATCAAAGAAGAAAAGCGGCCGATGGCAGTAAATCATATGTAGCTTCATTGTTCGAAAAAGGCATTAATAAGATTGCCCAAAAAGTGGGGGAAGAAGCAGTGGAAGTGGTCATAGAGGCCAAGGATGATGATGATAACCTATTTCTGAATGAAAGCGCGGATTTATTGTTCCACTATCTGATATTGCTGCAAGCAAAGGATTTTAAACTCAATGATGTTGTTGAAGTTTTAAAAAAAAGAGAAAAAAAGTAAGCAGGAAATATTTTTTGGCAACATATTGTCCTATGCTGTAATTTGTTAAAATGCTTACGAAATATTTAAGCAGGGTACCCCTTCCCAATTGAAATTTCTTAAGCCCCACCAACGACAATGATGATATAAAGCTTCTACGATTTGATTTTATAGGGTTACTCCTAATGGTCTTGCGTATGAAATATAGTTTGCGACATTTATAGGAGCCGTGGGCAAGATACTGCGTTGGAAACGCTAACATTTCAGTATAAAACAGATCCTATTCTTTTCAATAGCTAAACCTTCTTATTCTTGATCATTGTAAGAACCATTTTAAACTTTTCGACCGCCACCAAGGCGTGTGGAATATTTGCAGGCATAATGATGGTATCGCCCATTTCAAGAATATTTGAAACCCCATCAATGATGATATCGGCTTTTCCATCAACGATCAGTACCATAGCGTCAAATGGCGTTGTGTGTTCGCTTAAGCCCTCTCCCTTATCGAATGCAAACAAGCTTATATTACCTGCTTCTTTTTTAAGCACATGTTTGCTGACTACCGCTTTATCCGCGTACGAAATGCTTTTTGCAAACGTGAATTTTTTTCCCTTTTCAAATTCGTTGTTTTCCATTACTTATCGATGTTTATGTATTGTTTGGTTTTAGTACTGGGACTCTTCCTCCAATTTACTATTTATCAAATTAAAACCAATCCAAAAGCCCTTGGAAAAGCCTTTATGAACTCTTATGCACAACCATTGTTGTCTCATCCCTACAACTCTTTAATGGCAATGTCTTTGAATGCAATTTTCAATTGATCATTTTTATGTAGTTGTAACGCAATGGAGCCTTTTTTGTCCGTGCCATATTTTTGATGCCAATTATCATCCAAGACACCTGTGCCATCGTAATCAGCTACTACATTATCATTAACAATAGTCGTGATATGATTGCCTTTGCATATAATAACCAAATCATTCCAATGAGGAGATTCATCAGCAAAATGATGGCGAACTACTTTTGGGGCATATGTTGCCTTATCAATATTCCAATCCGGTAAGTCAGGATAAATCCAACGTTGGTGCCCACGGGTTTCATCATAGATAAAACCGGTACGCCATGGATCGCTTGGGTGAATATCAATTTGAGGGCCGTCTAACCAGCCCTTGACGTTTGAACCTATTGCCTTGCTCTCGCTATCATAGTGACTTCTTATTTGAATACCACTGTTCCCAGAACTCGCTCTATAAGATTGAAATTTCAACTTCAATTCAAAATCGGAATATTCCTTTGTTGTTTGTAACCAGTTATAATCATGTGCTGTTATTCCAATAGAATTAACAACAATTGCCCCATCTTCTACACTCCAAAAATTATATTGTTGATCTTCTTTTACGGCTTTTACTTCCCAACCATCCAAATTCTCCCCATTGAACAATGCTACCCATTGTCCCGTATTTGAGTTCAGTTCATTAGAACTGATTAAGGCTTGCTCATCAAACCCTTGCTTTTCGGTTTTTTGATTTTGTTTGTTTGTTTCAGCACATGAAATACAAATCCCGAAAATTACTAAGACAGAAAAAATAAATTTGATGATATTCATTGGTGATCATTTAGTAGCGCATTTGATTTTCCTTTAGAGTAGTCTTTATTTTTTACAGTTAAAAACAGCTTCCAATACCGTTTTTCCGTTTAATTTATAAAAATGAGCGATTAATTCCTTTTATCCCAATTAGTTGCTTCCAATATCTTATGAAAGATTTCAGTATTTTCATAAACCCCAGAAAATGCTTCAGCTCCAGGACCATAAGCAAATACAGGGATTAATGTCGCCGAATGCCCATTGGTAGAAAAAGTCCCTGTTATTTCATTATAATCACTATACGATTCGCCATCTTCTGTTTTCTTAACAGTTGACGACAAGGTAAATCCTCCAGTTTCATGATCGGCAGTTACAATCACCAAGGTGTTTCCATCTTTCTCTGCAAAATCCAGCGCCTTACCAATAGCATCATCAAAATCAATAAGCTCTGAGATAAGGTAGTCAGCATTATTGTCATGACCTCCCCAATCTACTTGCGACCCTTCTATCATTATGAAAAAATCAGAATTAGCTACATCCTTAGTAAGAAATTGTATCCCTAATTCGGTGGCTTTAGGTAAAAAATCACCACGACCTTTGGCCATAGGATCCATATGTTCTTCTGCCAATAAATAGGCCATTTTCGATTGCTGTTTAATCTCTGCAAAGTCACCCAAGGCCATAGTATCTATCCCAAACCCTTTCATTTTCAATGCCTCCAATAAGTTCTTCCCATCTTTTCTTTTATTAAAGAACTTTGTACCACCTCCTGCAAAAAAATCGATATCAGAACCGACCATATCTGCGGCAATGTCTTCATATAGCCCTCTATTTGTAACATGTGCATAGAAACTTGCCGGAGTAGCATGTTGTATGGAGGAGGTAGAGACCAATCCGGTTTTAATATGTTGTAATGACGCAATTTCTACTATATTTTTAACTTCAGTAGAATCATCGGCAACACCAACCGCGCCATTATAGGTCTTTACGCCCGATGCAAAAGCGGTACCCCCAGCAGAGGAGTCGGTAATATCTTCTCGTGACGAAGACGTATTAATAAGCCCTATGTACTTAAAACGTGCGTAATTTGGACTGGTTTTCTTAAAATAAAATGCTGATGATACTTGCGACAAACCTGTACCATCTCCAATTAAAAGAATAACATTTTTAGCTTTTATAGGTGTTTCTTCTTTAATCATTTGTGATTTACAGGAGAAAAATGCCACTAATAGAACTAGATAAATCACGTTTTTATAGGTCATGTAATTGTGTTTAAATTATTGCCAACGATTCAGCTATAATACGTTGTATAAAATTAAGGATTTCCGTTCAGGAAATCCGCCGTAATTGTCTATAGATTTCGTTATAAAAGCATTTTTTAATTATTGGTTTTTAAGTTTTAATAATTATGTTGTTACATCTAATTTGAACGTTCGTTAGAATAGTACATTTGAATATGTTAGGATGCTTTTGCAGAGTATATGGACCCAAAGCGTTTTTATGAGTAAGAAAGAAAAAGGAACAATAAAAATAAAGAAGCCTTGGCCCACCAAGGATGCTATGGAGCAGGTGTATAAAATGAAGCTTTGGGGTGGTGGCAACGCTGATTTTTATTCTGGCGTTGGATCTCATGACCCTGAGATCGTAAACCCTTATATAGCTACTGTAACAGCATTTTTAACCTCTTTTAAAACGCCTTTGGTGGTATGTGATTTAGGTTGTGGCGACTTTAATATTGGAAAAGAATTGGTAAAGCATACGAAGAAGTATGTTGCCGTAGATATAGTAGCAGACCTTATTGCGCACAATAAAGAAAAGTTTAAAGCTGAAAATTTAGAATTCCAATGTTTGGATATAGCTGTGGATGAACTGCCTCCTGGGGATTGTGCTTTGGTTAGACATGTATTGCAACATTTATCCAATGCAGAAGTACAACGTATAGTACGTAAACTAACTGCTTTTGAATATGTGATTATAACCGAACATTTGCCTGAAGGGGATTTTGCACCCAATAAGGATATTATTTCCGGACAAAGTATTCGGCTAAAAAAACAAAGTGGAATAAACGTGTTGGCCCCACCATTTGATTTTAAGGTAAAAGAAGAAAAACAACTTTTGGCTGTTCGTTTAAATGAGTATCATGGGGTAATCGTAACTACATTTTATAGCCTTTTTTAACCATACCTATATCTTTGAAGGGGCAAGTTCAAAGAAAAAAGTACAAAGTACGAGCTATAAGATGTTTAGGAAATGAAGGTAAAGGTGTTACTTCGTACATCTATCCTTGTATTTCTGACCTCAATCTTCGTTAAGTTTTCTTAAAACTGATCTATGCTTTATTAATTGTATTATTTTTATACAATGCCTATAAATGTTAGAAAAGGATTTCGTTTTACTACCTACGAAGCACAGGAGCTATCTCCCTTCGATAAACTCTTCGATATTTTCCAAGAGCTCATCACCCATACTTCAGGAGATTTCGATGAGGCCATCGATTGGTTGCGTGAATTGGATAAGGAATACGAGCTGACCGATGAGCACTATACCATAGATGATTTTATTGAAGACTTAAAAGCCAAGGGATACATTCGTGAGGAATTTGAAGATGGGGGAGGAGAAGGTGAAGGCAAAGAGGGCAGCTCGGGAAATATATCCATTACGGCGAAAATGGAACGTATTATTCGGCAACGGGCCTTAGATCAGATATTCGGCAAATTGAAACGCAAGGGGGCCGGGAACCATAGAACGAACAAAGCGGGCCAAGGCGATGAGCATACCGGTGATTTTCGAGAATACCGATATGGCGATGGATTGGAGCACATCTCAATGACCGAAAGCTTAAAAAATGCCCAAATCAATAATGGGGTAGGTGATTTTTCATTGACCGAGGATGACTTGGTCGTTGAGGATACCCACTTTAAGGCCCAAATGAGCACGGTGTTGATGATCGATATTAGCCATAGTATGATCTTGTATGGGGAAGACCGAATTACACCTGCAAAAAAAGTAGCCATGGCCTTGGCCGAATTGATTACTACACGTTATCCCAAGGATACGTTGGATATTC
>NZ_JBATHS010000055.1:0-10118 GCF_049667165.1 Maribacter sp. | reverse complement strand
TTCGGGTTATTGTAGAAAGTGAAAAGGTAAGTGATGAGAAAGCGGCCCAGTTATCTTTTGAGATATCCCAAAAAATACAAACCGATATGACCTATCCAGGTCAGGTAAAGGTCACGGTAATTCGGGAGACCCGATCTGTAAATGTGGCCAAGTAGTGTTTATTTTCGGTTATTAAAGATTTAAAAGGGGCCTTTGGGCCCCTTTTTTATTCCATCAAAAAATAACTTTGGAGCCTATATATAAAGTATGACCGAAGTCATTTTATAGAAGAACGGATTAGACTAACATTGCTACAAATTCAGAGCCTCACCATGGACTTAAAAAAAGCCATCACAAAACTTAAAAAGGAAAAGAATGCGGTAATCTTGGCGCATTATTATCAATATCCGGAAATACAGGATGTGGCCGATTATGTCGGGGATAGTCTGGGGTTGTCCCAAAGAGCGGCGGAAACCGATGCGGATATTATTGTTTTTGCAGGGGTACATTTTATGGCGGAAACGGCCAAGATCCTCAATCCAGAAAAAAAAGTGGTACTGCCCGACCTGAAGGCAGGGTGTTCCTTGGCGGATTCCTGTCCACCCGATGAATTCGAAAAGTTCATAAAAATGCATCCTGGGCATACGGTCATTACCTATGTCAACTGCTCCGCAGAGATAAAGGCGCTGACCGATATTGTCTGTACGTCTTCCAATGCCTTGAAAATCGTAAATTCCATTCCCAAAGACCAGCCTATCATTTTTGCACCTGATAAAAATTTAGGAAAGTACATCAATAATAAAACAGGACGGAAAATGGTACTGTGGGATGGCAGCTGTGTGGTTCATGAGGCTTTCAGCTTGGAAAAATTATTGCAGTTGTACCGTAAACATCCGAATGCCTTGATTATCGCACATCCCGAATCGGAGGCGCATATTTTAAAAACGGCCACCTATATTGGGTCAACGGCCGGCATGATCGATTTTGTAAAGCAGAATCCTAAGGAAACGTTCATTGTGGCCACAGAGGCTGGTATTTTACATCAGATGAAGAAACAAGTTCCGGAGGCAGAATTGATCCCGGCACCCACAGAGGAAGACAATACCTGTGCCTGTAGTGAATGTGCCTATATGAAAGTGAACACGCTTCAAAAACTACATGATTGTCTGCTTAATGAATCACCAGAAGTTAATGTCGCGACCGCTATACGGGAGAAAGCCTTGGTGCCAATAGAACGAATGTTGAATCTTTCTAAAGGCCTATGATCTCTACGAATTATTTGGTCATAGGGTCTGGTGTTGCAGGCCTTACTTTTGCCGTAAAAATGGCAGAAAAACATCCGAATCGCAATATCATTATTGTCACTAAGGGTGATGAGGACGAATCGAACACAAAATATGCCCAAGGAGGTATAGCCGTGGTCTTAGATCTAGAGGAGGATTCCTTTCAAAAGCATATTCAGGATACCTTGATTGCAGGGGACGGTCTTTGTGACAAGGAGGTAGTTGAAATGGTCGTAAAAGAAGGACCCCAACGGCTCAGGGAGCTAATCGCATGGGAGGCGAACTTTGACCTGACCTCTGAAGGTGATTTTGATTTGGGCAAGGAAGGGGGGCATTCTGAATATCGCGTTGTGCATCATAAGGATGTGACAGGATATGAAGTAGAAAGAGCCCTATTACAACGCGTACATGAATTACAAAATATCACCCTGTTATCATATCATTTTGCGATAGACCTTATAACGGATCACCATTTAAAAGTCAAGGATACGGATGATCTGTCGTGTTATGGGGCCTATGTACTGAACCAAAAAAATGGAAGGATCCTGACTGTTAACGCAGACCATACGCTATTGGCATCAGGGGGTATCGGTAGGGTTTATGGGCATACGACCAACCCGATCATTGCAACAGGGGACGGAATTGCCATGGCCTACAGGGCCAAGGCCATGATCAAGGATATGGAGTTTATTCAGTTCCATCCCACGGCTTTGTATAACCCGGAAGGGGGGTCTTACTTTTTGATTTCTGAGGCTGTTCGTGGTTTTGGGGCCTATTTGCGAAACGCAGCAGGATATCGCTTTATGCCCGACTATGATCAACGGGCCGAGTTGGCCTCGAGGGATATTGTTTCCCAAAGTATTGATAGCGAATTGAAGAAATCTGGGGATACCCATGTGTTTTTGGATTGCACACATTTGGATATGACCGCATTCAAGAAGCACTTTCCCAATATTTACGATAAATGCCTGGAATACCATATTGATGTTGCCAAGGATTGGATACCTGTGGTACCGGCTTCCCATTACCTTTGTGGGGGTATTGTGGTCGATAGGCATGGAAAAACTTCCATCAAAAATCTATTTGCCTGTGGGGAATGTACAAGAACCGGACTGCATGGTGCCAATCGATTAGCATCAAACTCCCTGCTCGAAGCCTTGGTGTATGCCCATAATATCTTTAAATACCTAAGTGTTGATCCAGGGGTTACCCAATCATTACCTATCCCTGATTGGAACGACGAAGGGACCACCATTCCCAAAGAACATATTCTTATTCAACATAATCTTAAGGAATTACAGGCCCTCATGCGCGATTATGTGGGGATTGTACGCAGTAACAAAAGGTTATCGAAGGCAATCGTCCACTTGGATTTGATCTATAGGGAAGTAGAAGAATTCTATAAGGAATCAAAAATAAATACCACGCTTTGTGAACTCAGGAATATGGTGAATGTGGCCCATTTGATTATCACCCAATCTTTGGAGAGAAAGGAAAATAGGGGAGGGTATTTTAATTCGGACAATGTTGGAGGCTAGATGGCATATGATAAGGTCCGTGCCAACCAGTATAGATTCGTTCATAAGGGTGTGCATGGTCAGCAGAAGCAATTAAACCAACACTTGGATTGAATATTTTGAAGTTGCTCAATTTGATAGTAATACTACCTTCTGCACTTAAACCGGCCTATTCTCCTCGAGCTCTTAACACAGCATCCATCAATTCAATATCTTTAAAATGATTTTTAATAAACTCGGGTGTTACCCCTTCATCATAAGGATTTAATTTATGGGCTTCCTTTAAGGCGTAATAGGCCGCTCTAGGATATAGGTCATATAACCCCCTTTGATTGGTTGGCCCTTTGGCACAGATACCAAACCACTCCTCATTCATATTATTATCACCGGGTGCCAAGTCAATTGAATAACCACCATTGGCCCAGGAAGCATTATTGTCATGGACATCCAAGTTTTTGGTTTGACCAAACTTCCACCAACCATCACTGAATTGAAAGGTAAACCCACCTATTGAGTTTTCTGCTTTTCCCAATCCGGCGGCATTCTCATAAATCTCTTTCCAATTACCGACCAAATAATAGGCTTGCATTTTTTGATCTTCCGTATTTTTTATGGCATTAAATGCATCTGCACCAAACTCAGTGAACAATACGGGTTTGTTAAGCTGCTCTTTGACTACATCGAACATATCGCCAAAAGAAGCGCCACGGTAGGTATTTGTACCGAATATATCAACATCTTTACATTCTTCAGCAATGATATCCAAAAACAAGACATCTCCATTACAAATTGCTACTGGGTGGGATGAATCTATTGATTTCATTATAACGGCTGCATCGTTCATGAGTTTATACATGGGTCTTCCGCGTTTTTCCCCTATAAATTTCTTTTCTTCCTCGTCATCTGGAAAATCCTCGGTTTCAGCTCCGGCCCAGAAAAGACCATAGTTGTTCTCGTTGCCTAACAAATACATTAAAAGACCGGGTGTATTTTTGTAATTTTTGACCAAATTATCCATTTCGGAAAGAAGCAACTCTTGTGTTCGAGGGTCGGAATAATCCGTTACAGCTACCCACGCTCCATCAATGGTCAATCCGTAGCGGCCAAATGAATGATTGAGCATGGTGTAAATACCATAATTCATATAAATATATGCTATCCATTTTGCAGGTACGCCCGTGTATTGTCTTATAACGTTAACGTTCATATTTTTCAACAAACCCATCTCAGAATCGAGGGCTGCTTTGATAACATCGTCCGATTGTTTCCATAAACTGTATGAAAAATTAGTGCCAATTGGAAAATAATCCCAGTTCATACCGTTGATCATAAAGTCTTCCCCGTTGATCACCAATTTCGACCCTTGATCATTTTGAAGTACTGAAACTTGATCTACTTGGGCAAAAGCAACTGCTGTAAATAAGAAAATAACGAATCCTAGAAGTTTTTTTTTCATTGTACCTTTATTATTATGTTGATCATTGCAACTACAGCCTTGTAGGGTTAAATATTGCGTTGTGTTGTAGGGACATAAAGCTACTAGGTAATTTTGTGCAATCCATAAAATATACCTATACAAATTATATACAAGCTAGATAAAAGGCCGAATATTTAGTAAATTAGTATATTTACCGCTGTTTTTATTGAGGAATCAGATTAGCATTGATAAATTTACCTAAGTAAATGTTGTATTGTAATTTGACCTTGTTGTGGTAATGTATAGTAGAATTGAAGTAGTAATGTATTGTAGAATTGAAGTAGTAATAATCAAAGATTGAAGTTCTTCAAGGCCAAAGGAATTATTGAACCCATTTTTTTCCGAGTTAAAATGGGCATTAAAATGATTTTTTTAGGTTTTGATAAACTCAACATTTATTTTCCCTGTGATACAGATATTGAGTGAATGTCGATTGATTATAAAATAGCAGCATGCAAGAATTGAAAAAACGTATTGATTTTTTGACATTTCTAATTTGCATCAATTGCACGATGGTGCTAGCTCAGGAATTACCACCGATCCAAAATTTCACGCCCAATGATTATACGGCCGAAAATCAAAATTGGGCGATAACCCAGTCGCCGAATAGACTTATTTACGTTGCCAACAATGAAGGTTTGTTAGAGTTCAATGGGGCAACTTGGGATTTGTATCCCACTCCAAATGGATCTATAATGCGGTCGGTCAAAGTTGTTGGTAATAGAATCTATTCGGGCTGTTACATGGACTTTGGATACTGGACAAAAAACAACATGGGAGCTTTGGAATACACTTCAATCTCCAAAAATATAGGAGTACATTTAATTGAAGATGAAGCGTTTTGGAATATTGCCAATATTGACCATTGGGTACTCTTTCAATCGCTGAACAGAATCTATATTTATGATACAATAAAGAAATCCGCCACAATCATTGAAGCCGATAGCATGATTGTGAAAATGTTTGTTGTTGGGGATAGCGTATATTTTCAGCATAAGGACCTCGGAATATATAAAATTGAAAACGGAACAGAGGTTTTGGTTTCCGATCACGACATTGTTAAGAATCATGTAGTTGTCAATATTTTCATTGAAGAAGAGGATTTGCTTGTACAAACCGGGGATATGGGCTTCTTTTTATTAAGAGACGGCAAATTTATAGAATGGAATACAAGTTCGACCGATCTCTTAAAAAAGGTCAATGTATATAGCAGCATTCGTTTAAAGGATAAAAGTTTCGCCATAGGCACCATATCCGATGGTATTATTTACTTAGACCCTAAGGGTAATCGGATATTCAAAATAGATAGGGCTACAGGATTATTGAACAATACGGTTTTATCGCTATTCGAGGACCTAAACAATAACATATGGTTAGCACTTGATAATGGCGTTAGCTATATCAATGTAAAATCGCCATTTAGAGAGTATAATGATATCAATGGGAAAATCGGGAGTGTTTATTCTTCTGCAAAATATAACGGCAAGCTTTACATAGGTTCAAATCAAGGCCTGTTCTACAGAGATTTGGATCGCAATGACGAATTTTCATTTATTAAAGGTACCGAAGGGCAGGTTTGGTGCCTAAAGGAGATAGATAATGCCCTTTTCTGTGGGCACAATTCAGGAACTTATTTGATTAATGGCTCCAATGCTAAACTAATATCCAACGTTCAAGGTACCTGGGACATAAAGCAAATAAAGAACAATGATCTATTGCTTCAGGGAAACTACGATGGACTTTATGTATTAGAAAGAGTAAATGGTAATTGGAGACTGAAGAACAAAATTAAAAATTTCAATAATTCATCCAGGTACTTCGTTGAAATGCCGAACAATGAAATTTTCGTTAACCACGAATACAAAGGTGTTTTTAAAGTACAGGTAGACGACACATATTCCGAGGCTTTGGAAGTTACAATCGACTCATTGATAAAAGGAGCCAATTCATGTATAATCGAATACAATCAAGAATTGCTCTATTCCTACAAAAAGGGCATTTTCAAATTCGACACAATTAGTCGCTATTTTATCAAAGACACTTTATTGAGCAAAGTCTATGATGGGGAAAATGAGTTTATATCCGGCAAATTGTTATTGGACCAAAATACAAACAATTTATGGAGTTTCTCAAGAACGAATTTAAGCTATGTCTCTCCTGGGGAAATCACCAATACCCCGAAAATCAATAGAATACCATTGACAAAAGCACAACGTAAAGCCCTAATTGGCTACGAAAATATACTGCAATTGGATGAAAACGACCACTATTTATTCGGTAACTATTCTGGGTATATCATAATGGATGCAAATAGGCTTGCCACAAATGATTTTAGTATAGCGATCAATAAGGTTACCCAAAACAAAAGACGTGAAACGTACGAAGAAAAATCCTTTCTTGATAAAGAATTGGAAGCCAATTTGGAGAATAAAGAAAATACCCTTGAAATATCTTTTTATACGCCAGAATTCAATAAATATATAAAAACAGAATATCAATATCAACTGGCAGGAATTTATAATGAATGGAGTAATTGGTCAGAGAAATCAGCAGAACTATTCGAGAACTTGCCCCACGGCGACTATGTATTCAAGGTCAGGTCGAGAATTGGGGATAAAATGTCAAGCAATATTGCCTCTTTTTCATTTAATATCGCAAAGCCTTGGTATGCCACAAATCTCATGAAGACCCTTTATGTACTGGGGGTTATCCTATTTCTCTTTATTATGCATTCTTTATATAGGCAATATTATAAAAAGAAACAGCAAATATTGATTGCTAGAAATAACAGAGAGTTAAAATTGGCACAAGTTCAAAATGAAAAAGAAATTATTCGAATAAAAAATGAGCAGTTGCAATTGCAATTCAAAAACAAAAGCAAAGAGTTGGCGGCTTCGACCATGAGTATTATCAAAAAAAATGAATTGTTAGCGAAGATAAAGAATGAACTTAATTCAATATCTGATAAGAGTAAGGTTAAACCCGTAATAAATATTATAGATAAAAGTCTAAGGCAGAATGATGATTGGGAATTCTTTAAAGAAGCATTTAATAATGCAGATAGTGATTTTTTGCAGAAAGTAAAAAACCTTCATCCTAATTTGACGCCAAATGATTTAAGGTTATGTGCCTATCTCAGATTAAATTTATCTTCTAAAGAAATAGCACCTCTGCTCAATATTTCAGCCCGGAGTGTGGAAGTAAAACGATATCGTTTACGTAAAAAAATGTCTTTCCCACACGAAAATAGCCTCGCCGAGTATATATTAAACCTCTAGTTACTACAACAATCACTCTATTTGCCACAACATTACCTATACAAAGTAAGGAATCTTAAATAATTAATAATTATATTTTAATTTAGGTGATTGTCGAATCCCCGATTTCTTAAGGGACAAACTGTCAATTCGGCAATTTTCTTCTGTTTTTATCACCATGTATGTTTTTTGTATAGGCCTTTTTTATCGATTCCTTATAACAATATGATAAATTGCAATAGGTTATTTAATGCTTTCCAATACAACATTCAGGTTTATGCTGAAATGACTTTGATAACCGGGACATACTAATTTAACTAGAAAACAATGAAAAAATTAAAGTACATCTTTGTATCGCTCTTTGCTGTTTTAATGAGCTGTAATGGTGATGAAGTGGACATCCCACATGTTGTTGCGGCGACAAACCTATCGGTAACTTACGAAGTTGGTACCGATAATTCCGGTACAGTAACTTTTACAGCTACGGCTGATAATGCTACTTTTTACCATTTCGATTTTGGGGACGGTACCAAAGAGGTGACAAAAACCGGGATTATTACCAAAACGTACAACACGGTTGGAGATAATTCATATACTGTAATAATAACGGCTGGTGCCGCTGCAACGCAGACCATTTCAGAAACACTTCAGATTTCTGTTTCACTTGCCTTCACGGACCCTGAAACAGTTTCATTTTTAACAAATGACAGTTCAAAAACATGGTTCTTGGCAGCTTCCATACCAGGTCATTTAGGGCTAGGTCCCGCTCGGGAGGGTATTGATGGGGATTGGTGGTATCCTAAATGGTACTCTGCCGCTGCATTTGAAAAATGTGGTAGTGAGGATTCTGATTGTCTTTGTGATGATGAATTGACCTTTTCCGTTGATGCCAACGGCGCATTGTCTTATGAATTGGATAATAAGGGACAAACCTATTTTAATGTCGGGCATAAAGCTGTTGTAGGTGGAGGTGAAGATATCGATTTCTGTTATGATTTTGATACGTCAGGTTCAAAATCCGTCTCACTTTCACGGGTTTCAGGTAACGTTCCCGAAGGGGAGACCACAGGTATCCAGATGAGTTTTTCCGATGGAGGATTTATGGGCTATTATGTAGGCTCATCGACTTACGAGATACTTGCCATTAGTGATAATTCATTGTATGTAAGAACATATGATACTGAGAATCCTGATTTAGCTTGGTATCATAGATTTAGCGCTGAAGTAGCCACCGATGGTGGTGATGAGTACCTCGAGACGATATATACAGATTTGGTATGGTCTGATGAGTTTGATGTCGATGGAGCACCAGATCCTGCCAATTGGGGCTATGACCTAGGCGCAGGAGGCTGGGGTAATGGTGAGGCACAGGAATATACTGATGACCCTGAAAATGTTATTGTAGAGGATGGTATGCTAAAAATCACCGCTAAAGCTTCCGGCGTCACGGGTGGTGTTAAACATTATTATGACGATATCACCTTGTTGACTTCAGGAGGAGCAACCTCTACCATTGAGGACTTCGAGGGAATGGCTCCGGCTTTCACAGGTTTCGGTGGCGCATCTTCTTTAGTTATTGACAATCCAGATGCATCAGGAGAAAATACATCTATGATGGTAGCAGAATCCACAAAGCCTGTGGGTGCTGAAACTTGGGCAGGAACTTTCTTTGATGTATCCGCTCCATTGGATTTGACAACCTATACAAGTATAAGTGTAAAAACATGGTCGCCTGCAGTTGGGGCAACTATTAAACTAAAATTGGAAAACCAAGCCAATGCTGACGAGAATTTTGAAGTAGACGCCCTTTCGACGGTAGCAGGTCAATGGGAAATCCTAACTTTTGATTTTAGTGCTGCTCCAGCTGGGACATATAATCGTGTAGTACTATTCTTTGATTTCGGTGTTAGCCCTGTTGGTGATGCTCCATATACCTCGGCAAGAATTAAATCTGAAAACTTATATGAATTTACATATGGTAGAGTAGAAATTAGAGCAAAACTTCCTACTGCTGGAGGTACTTGGCCAGCTTTATGGGCATTAGGTGCGAATTTTGATACGGTCGGATGGCCAAATAGTGGTGAAATTGATATTTTGGAGCATGTTGGTAATAATGCGAATGTAACTTCTAGTGCATTACATTATCCGGGTAATTCTGGAGGTACTGCTGTTACTGCATCCACTGTGGTGAGTACCGCAACTTCCGAATTCCACAATTACACGGTGGAATGGACACCTGAAAGTATCAAGTTCGTGGTTGATGAAGAATTGGTCCATCTTAGTTTTGTGAATTCTGGGGATACCCCGTTCAATAGTGATTTCTTCTTTATTATGAATGTTGCGATGGGCGGAACCCTGGGCGGAACCATCGATTCCGCATTTACGGAAGACACTATGGAGGTTGATTACATAAGGGTCTATCAATAATGTTTAAATTGTTCAATGATGAAAGGCCGATGGATGAAATTCTATTGGCCTTTATTTTTTAATACCTATATTTAATTCATCCCAAAAAACTTTAATAAATAACAGCCAGACTTCAATTATTTAACGAAAACCATATCATGGAACAACCCGAAGAAGTAATAAAAATGAATAAATCCTA
>NZ_JBATHS010000054.1:0-1629 GCF_049667165.1 Maribacter sp. | reverse complement strand
GCCTTGATTAGGGCATCGGAAATTAAGGCGGGCCTGATCCTATCTTTTTATGGGATCTTGTTCAACATCATTTACCAAAATCTTGGTTTTGTTCTTGAATTGGGGTCAAAATACGTCTTCTTGTATGTGCTGTTAGGATTGTATTTTATGTTCACCACGGCCTCGATTTACTTTAGTATTCGATGTTTTATGCCGCGTATTGAAGGTAAATATGAAAAGAATATGTTCTTTTTTGGCGACGTGATTTCAAAGTTCGGAGATATCAAAGAGTTTAGCAAAACCTTTTATAAGGTAAGTTTGGATGAGGTTGAACTATTTGATCAGTTGGGACAACAGATTTATATAAATTCGAAAATCACGGCACTAAAATTCAAAAATGTGAACCGTTCCATTTTTCTCTTGGCCATTGGGTTGATCTTGCTTTTTATAATCACACTTTCTTGTATATTGGTTTCTTTTTGAAATTAAACATTCATTTCACTGCTTTAGTTAGGATAATCGTATAGAACCAATAATGGATTCACAAAAGAACAACATAAAAAAGTTCGGGACGTTCGCCGGGGTCTTTACACCAACCCTGCTTACGATTCTCGGGGTGATCATGTACCTGCGTTTGGGTTGGGTAGTAGGCAATGCCGGTTTGTTGGGTGCGTGGCTTATCATCATCATTTCATTCCTTATCACACTTTGTACCGCTTTATCCATGTCGGCCATTACCACCAACATCCGAATTGGTGCTGGAGGGGCCTATGCCATAATCTCACAGGCCCTTGGGCTGGAAGTAGGTGGAAGTTTGGGTATCCCCAGATATATTTCCCAAGGATTGGCGGTTACCATGTATATTTTCGGATTTAGGGAGGGATGGTTGAGCATTTTCCCGGGGCATGATGCGTTTTTAATAGATATCCTCGTCTTTGGGGTATTGCTTACCATTGCCTACATCAGCGCGGATCTTGCCATAAAAACGCAATTTTTTATTATGGTGGTGATCATTCTTTCCTTGTTTTCAATCGTATTTGCAGCCTATTATGGGTCAATGTATATACCCACTGAGGATGCCGTGCGATGGGGAACGTTCAAGGGATCTAGTGAGAATGGGTTTACGGGCAGTGATTTCTGGCTTGTATTTGCCGTTTTCTTTCCTGCCGCTACCGGTATCATGGCAGGCGCCAATATGTCTGGGGAACTAAAAGAACCTAAGAAAAGTATTCCCCAAGGTACGCTTTGGGCCATTGCCGTCAGCTTTATGATCTACATGCTCTTGGCTTACTGGTTGGCTCGCACGGCTACTGAACAAGAGTTGATCACGAATTATAATATTATTGTTGAAAAATCCTATGTGGGCCCGTTGATCATTGCCGGAATCTTGGGTGCCACATTTTCCTCGGCATTGGCCTCTTTGGTGGGGTCTTCACGTATTCTATTTGCCATGGGGGAACACCGGGTGTTGCCTTACGGTGCTTTTCTCTCTGGTCAAAGTGCAAATGGCCAACCTAGGAATGCCATGATCGTAACCGGATTGATCATATTCATTTCTATGCTCCTGCGAGATCTTAATGCGATTGCACCTTTGGTTACGTTGTTCTTTCTTATTACCTATGCGATGATCAATGTCGTCGTGATCATTGA
>NZ_JBATHS010000053.1:0-6382 GCF_049667165.1 Maribacter sp. | reverse complement strand
AGCAACATCGGAATTGACCTGGACCAAGCGTTTTGGTGATATCGCCCCCTTTCTTCAGCTGGATCTTAAACTGATATGGCGGAACAAACGCACCAAAATGCAGGTTTTTATTTCTCTGGCAATGATTCTCTACGGCCTTGTTTTTTACACGATGGACGCTTATGGCACAACCAGTACCATTTACCTCTTCGTCGGCATTTTTATGACAGGGATCTTCCTATCGAACTTCGGGCAGTTTATTCCGGCATGGGATAGTGAATACTACGGCATGATGATGTCCCAGAATATTCCCTTGCGAAAATACTTGGAATCAAAGGCCGGCCTAATTTCAGTAAGTATCGTTGTGATGTTTTTACTTTCGATTCCTTATGTTTATTTTGGATGGAAAGCCCTGGCCATCAACTTTTCCTGTGCCCTATACAATTTAGGGGTCAATGTGCCGGTGATATTGTTTTTCGGGTCTTTCAATAAAAAACGTATCGACTTGAACAAGAGTGCTATTGGGAATATGCAAGGTACCAGTGCCACACAGTTTCTGGTACTTCTGCCCTTAATGGTTGTTCCGAGTGTGCTTTATTTTGTGCTAAAGACCTTTGTTTCCTTTGAAATTGCCGTGATAGCCCTTTCTTTATTGGGTATCATTGGATTTGCGTTTAGAAAAACCCTCTTGGACAAGGTGACCGAGGCCTATAGAAAAAGAAAATATACCATGATTTCGGGATTTAGGGAACAAAACAACTGATGGACTTAAGACGCTAGACATTGCAAGCTGAATATTGATAGTAAGGAATTTGAACTATGATCACATCACAACATTTGACCAAAAAATATGGGAGCCAATTGGTTTTGAATATAGAGCAATTGGAAATCCCGAAAGGCCAGAGTTTTGGACTGGTAGGCAATAATGGCGCCGGCAAGACCACCTATTTTAGTTTGTTGTTGGACTTGATTCAACCTACTACCGGCCATATCATCAATAACGATGTGCAAGTGAACACCAGTGAGGATTGGAAACCTTTTACATCATCCTTTATTGATGAGTCTTTCCTGATCGGGTATCTTACCCCTGAGGAGTATTTTTACTTCATAGGGGAGTTACGAGGTCAGAACAAGGCCGATGTGGACGCTTTACTTGCGAATTTTGAGGATTTTTTCCATGGGGAGATTTTAGGCCAACGAAAGTATTTGCGGGATCTCTCCAAGGGAAACCAAAAGAAGGCTGGTATTGTGGCATCCTTTATCGGAAATCCTGAAGTGATCGTTTTGGATGAACCTTTCGCCAATTTGGATCCAACAACACAGATTAGGTTAAAGAAAATCATCAAAGATCTGGCGGCTTTAAAAGGGGTTACCGTCTTGGTCTCTAGCCATGATCTTATGCATATCACAGAAGTTTGCGAACGCATTGTGGTTCTCAATAAAGGTGAAATCGTAAAAGATATTCGAACCTCGGCAGAAACCCTTCAGGAACTGGAACGCTTTTTTGCGGGCAGCCCGGTTTCTGTGGAGGAAGAATAGCCTAGGGATTGTCTTGGGCCAAGGAGATTGATTTCATAAGATTTCAGGGTGTCGCGTATTTTCTTATGTTGAACGGTAGAATACCGCACCTATTTTTTAGGCGCTGTTGCGTTGGGTGGTCTTAAACTTTAAATGCCAAGGTACGCTGCGACCACAAAAAACTCTATTTTATCGACCAACTGCATAATAATACAGTCGTTTTTCAGTTTACTACATGTACGAATACCATGAATTTTGAAGCTTCGATATAAAATCATCTTTTTGGCGCCATTGGCTGCGATCTTAGTAAGTGCATGTTCCACCAAAAAAGACGCATTCCTAAACAGAAATTGGCACGCGCTGAACACTAAGTACAATACCTTGTACAATGGTGAAATTGCCTTTGAACAGGGGCGCGAAGAACTCAATGCCGGTTACAAGGATGATTATTGGGAAGTCCTGCCCATTGAACGTCTTGAGGTTACCGATGAGGTTAAGCTCGATTCTGAGGACAACAACCCTAATTTTATTATTGCGGAAGAAAAGGCCACTAAAGCCATTCAAAAGCATAGTATGGATATCAAGGAGATTGAACGCAATCCCCAGACCGATGAGGCTTTTCTGCTTTTAGGTAAGGCCCGTTATTTCGATCAACGGTATATCCCCGCATTGGAGGCATTCAATTATGTGCTGAGAAAGTATGATGAAAGTGATAAATTGAACGAAGCCAATATTTGGAGGGAAAAGGTGAACATTCGCTTGGAAAATGAAGAATTGGCCATTAAGAATTTGAAACGGCTGATGAAGTATGAAAACCTGAAAGATCAGGAATATGCCGATGCCAGGGCGATGATGGCACAGGCTTACATCAATTTAAATGTCCCTGACACCGCCATTCAACATTTAAAGGTCGCATCGTATTATACCAAAAAGAATCCCGAAAAAGGCAGGTATTATTACATCATTGGGCAGTTGTACAATCAATTGCAGCACAAGGATAGTGCAGGTTACGCTTTTGATAGGGTCATAGAATTAAATAGAAAATCGCCCCGTGTGTACATGATCAATGCACATTTGCAGAAAATAAAGAATACAGCGCTTACCGATGAAAACCGGGAAGAACTTTTTGATTATTTGACCGATTTGGAGGAAGACAGGGAAAACCGCCCTTTTCTGGATAATATCTATCGCCAAATCGCGGAGTATCATTTGAGCACAGACTCCGATAGCCTGGCTCTGGTATATTTCAACAAATCGTTGCGTGCCACCCAAAACGAACCAAAGTTGAATGCCCTGAATTATGAAAACCTGGCGATACACAATTTTGATTTGAACGAATACCAAACTGCAGGGGCGTATTACGATAGTGTTCTGACCAATCTTCCGGAAAACGCGAAAAAATACAGGGCCATAAAAAAGAAATTGGACAATTTAGAGGACGTTATCAAGTATGAGAACATCGTTCAATACTCAGATAGTGTCATTACCCTGTATAATTTGCCAAAAGATGAACAAATCGCTTTTTTCGAAGCCCACATCGAGGCTTTGCGAAAGGCAAAGGAAGAGGCCGAAAAGAAAGAAGTTGAACGAATTACCGAAGGTTTTGCCGCCTTTGCAGATAGTAAGGGAGGAAAAGAAAATAAAGGCAAGTTCTATTTTTATAATATCACGAGCCTGGGTTATGGTAAGAACGATTTTACCAATAAATGGGGAAAAAGAGTGTTGGAGGACGATTGGCGTTGGTCAAATAAGAATACCGTTTCGATATCCGATGAAAATGAAGCTGCCATTGTAGATGGTGGTGTTCAAGACCTGGATCCCACGGACGAAGAGAAATTCTCTTTGGATTTTTACATGGATAGGGTTCCCACCGATGTTGCGATAATCGATAGTCTGAAGACCGAACGTAATTTTGCCAACTATCAGTTGGGGTTGATCTACAAGGAAAAATTCAAGGAGAACCTATTGGCAGCCGGTAAACTCGAAGAGGTTTTGAAATCGAATCCCGAAGAGCGATTGATCCTGCCCTCTAAATACAATCTCTACAAGATTTATGAGGAAGAAGGGAGTCCATTGGCCATTGATATGAAAACGAATATCATTCAAAACCATTCCGATTCGCGTTATGCCGAAATATTGTTGAACCCTACCGCCGTACTTGAAGGTAGTTCCAATAGTCCTGATGCCCAATACGCCAATCTCTATAGAATGTTCCAAAATCAAGAGTTCCTAAGGGTAATTACGGCGACAGAGGAAAGTATCAACAAATATACCGGTGACCCCATAGTTCCTAAATTTGAAATGCTAAAGGCAAATGCCATAGGCAGATTGCAAGGATTCGAGGATTTTAAGGAGGCGTTGAATTATGTGGCCTTGACCTATCCGAACAATCCCGAAGGCAAAAAAGCCGAAGCGATGGTGGCCGAACAATTGCCCAAGTTGGAAACCAAGGAATTTTCACCCGAAACTGGATCGGTCGGCAGCGGAAATTGGAAAGTGGTCTTCCCATTTAAGAGACACAAAGACCAAGAGGCGTTACAATTGAAAGAACGTCTTGAAAAATCGATTCAAGACCTTAAATATAAGAATACCGTTTCGAAGGATATTTATAATCTAGAGGACCAATTTGTGGTTGTTCACGGATTCAAGTCGAGGGATTTTGCCTTGGGGTATGTTGAACTGCTAAAAAATAACAGGGATTACAGAATTAGCAATGAGAATTTTGTAATTTTATCTTCCAACTATAAAATCATACAAGTACACAAAAACCTATTGGATTATAAGAATTACGTTTTAACCCCAAAACCATAAACATGTTTTCAGACAAACAAAAACCCAGAGCTATGAATGAACCAGGCGGACAACCCAACAGAATCGAAAAAAACACTAAAATCAAAGGAGACATCATTTCCGAAGCAGATTTCCGTATCGACGGAAAACTGGATGGGAATGTAAAGACTTCAGGCAAGGTGGTCATTGGCAAGGATGGTTATATTCATGGAAAAGTAGAATGTGTCAATGCCGATATCGAAGGTAATTTCAACGGTGAGCTTTTGGTTTCCGATCTATTGTCCCTTAAGGCATCTGCCGTGATCGAAGGAACAGTCTCGGTAACAAAATTGGCCGTGGAACCGGGAGCGACGTTTAATGCTTCCTGTACCATGAAAGGAAAGGCCGGGTCGTTCAAAAGCAATAACCCCGCATCGGTTTCCAATGAATTTAAATCATCGTTAAGCAGCAATGCTTCAACCAGTAATGGACCAGCAAAAGCCTCCTGAAAAAGGGAACAATCTTAAAAATGTCGCAATGCTCTCCGGTATTGCCTTTGAGATGGGAGCTATTATCTATTTAGCGGCCCAAGGAGGAATATGGCTCGATGAACACTATCAAACCGAAAAAAGGATTTATACGGCAATTGCCACACTTTTAGGTGTGGCGATTGCTATTTGGGTCGTTTTACGACAGCTTAAAAGAATCAAGTATTAATGGCAAAGGGCAACCCCATAATTCAATTTATTGCAATTACACTTCTTTCCTTATGCCTTGTGTTCTTTCTTCACAGTACCATTTTAAGGAGCAATGGCTTTCCGCAGTATGGCAATCAACTTGTGCTATCCTATCTGGTGAATGGGATGTTGGCGATTTCGATTTTCGTTTCTATTTATATTTTTAGGCGTAAATTGAAAAACCAGATCGGCTTTCTTTTCATGGGCGGCAGTTTTCTAAAATTCATTTTTTTCTTCATAATATTCTATCCTGGATTTAAGGCAGATGGTGAAATGAGCCGTCTGGAGTTTGCTTCATTTTTTGTTCCATATGGAATATCCTTGATCATCGAAACAATTTTCACGGCGCGATTGCTAAAAAAAAGGATTGATTGAAACATTCCATTTCATTGCGTACATGCCTTGAAATAAACTTTAAAATGCTTTTTTCTTTTTGGGAGAATAGCTTACATTTGCACCGATTTTTAGAGACCGATATTTTAAAGTGATATGCGAAATCCATTTTATTTGAAATTTCTTTTAGCCGTTGTACTTCTTCTGGGCAATACTGTTTTCGCTAATGAAAAGGAGGTCGAAACGGGGAAGGACAAAAAAACCGAGATAAAGGAATTCATAGACCATCACCTTCAGGATTCCCACTATTTTAATTTTTATGGAACCACCGATGAGCATGGGAAAGTACATCATGTAGGTTTTCCATTGCCCGTTATTTTATGGGACAATGGGCTCAAGGTTTTTTCGTCGTCCAAGTTCCATCACGGAGAGGAAGTGGCCGAAGTCGATGGCAATTATTACAGTTTGTACCATAACAAAATATATAAAACAGATGCCGAAGGCACCATCGATTACGATGAGGAGCACCATCCTACCAATGTAAAGCCGTTGGATTTATCGATTACTAAGAGTGTGGTCATGATGTTGGTGACAGGGTTGTTGTTGCTATGGCTTTTTGTAAGTTTGGCCAAAGGCTATGCTAAGAACAACAACGTACCCACGGGTATTGGCCGTTTCTTTGAGCCAATAGTTCTTTATATTCGGGACGATATTGCCATTGCCAATATTGGAGAAAAGAAATATAAAAGATACATGCCATTCTTATTGACCATATTTTTCTTTATCTGGTTCTTGAATATGTTTGGCTTAACCCCATTGGGAGTTAACGTAACTGGGAATATTGCCGTTACAACCGCCCTAGCGGTCATTGTTTTCTTGATTACCAACTTTACGGGCACCAAGGATTACTGGAAACATATTTTCGATCCCTTGGGGGATGGAATGCCTTGGTACGGTAAAATGATTATCTATATTATTTTGGTTCCCATTGAAATTTTGGGATTGTTCATAAAGCCTTTTGCGCTCTTGATACGTTTATATGCGAA
>NZ_JBATHS010000052.1:0-31963 GCF_049667165.1 Maribacter sp. | reverse complement strand
AGTCAAATCGGGCGCAATTTTCAACAAAATTGGTTTTTGGGAAACACCCGGATGTGTTGCCACAATTTTGGCGTTTTCATTCTTTAACGCCTTTAATAGGGCCGTTAATGGCTCTTTTTCCTGCAATGCCCTTAAACCAGGGGTGTTCGGTGAACTAACATTCACCACAAAGTAATCCACATGGGGAAAAAGCGCATCAAAACAAATAAGATAATCCTTAACGGCTTCGTCATTGGGTGTCACTTTGTTCTTACCGATATTCCCTCCGATAATCACATTGTGCTTCTTTTTCAACCGATCTACCGCATCAAAAACCCCCTTATTATTGAAGCCCATACGGTTTATGAGCGCTTGGTCGGCCTTCAGTCTAAAAATTCGCTTCTTAGGGTTACCACTTTGGGGTTTTGGCGTCAGCGTACCTATTTCGATAAAACCAAAGCCAAAATCCGAAAGCTCATTGTATAAAGAGCCCTCCTTGTCCATGCCAGCTGCAAGCCCGACAGGGTTCTTGAACTTAAGCCCAAAAACTTCCCTTTCCAAAGCTTTGTTTTCTATTACACATGTTGATTTATAAAGCCGTGTCAAACCTAATTTACCTAAAATACGTACCATTGAAAAAGTGAGATAGTGTACCTTTTCAGGGTCCATTAAAAAAAGAATCGGGCGAACGAATAGTCTATACATGAATAGTGTAAAAAATTTAGGCAAAAGTACGAACTCAATGCCAGTAAATGGTCTTTGTAACCCAAATTTGTCAACACCTTTCGGTTACTATTATTTCGGTGGAATACTGTCCCGATAATTTCTCGGGATTACGATATAAGGCTGGCGAAATGCCTCCTTACAAAGGGCCAAATAAAGTTCATATTGATTCTCGTTGAATAGCTTCAAAGTCCTTATATCGAGCATACGTTGTACGGTACCCATACTATCCCGAATCACCTTGTATTTTTCGGCCAAAACCATTAATTCCGCTGCCGAACCTTGGGGGTGTCTTTTCAGGAGATTTTCGGCCTGACTGGTCAAAAGTTCATTCCTGTATTTCAATTCGGCACTCCAATTCTTGAGTTTTTCTGTTTGTTCTTCATTAAGCTGAAAAATATCGATGAGGGTCGAATCCGCTGTAATCCCCACACCTAGAACGCAATCATTCTGTGCCTGTAATCCTATATTGAAACCGAGATAAATAAATACCATTAGGTAAAATAATCTTGTTTCCCTCATGCTTATTGATCATTGTATGTTGAAACCAAAATACTAATAATTATCTGTATATACATTGTTCACATTATTTATATAGCGCCTTTTCGATCATACGTAAGCTATGCAATCATTGCCACACGAAGTAACCAAATACAAAAACGATAAAATACGGTATAATAGGAGCCTAGCCCCAAAATGGAAGCTATACACTAAAATAACAAGGACCCCCAAAAAGGAGGTCCTTATTCATCTTAAAATACAATGGGAATTATCTTAATGTAAAACTTAATCTAGCAAACAGAAATCTTCCTCCTATACCAAATTGTTGCGCCCTACGTGACCAATCAAAACGTCCTGAACTTCTGTTTCCGAATGCCTCTTCGGCCCTATCTGGATAAACATCAAGTAAATTGTTAGCTCCCACAGTAAGCGTTAGGGCATCTGAAGCTTTATACCCTACTGATAGATCGGTAACTACCTTGGTTCCAAAAACTTGTTGGTTCGCAACTGTCGTCGTTGCCTCGGTAACTTCACCAAAATAAACATTTCTTAAAAAGATGTTGAATTTATCCACATTCAACATATGGGATAAATTCAGTTTGGTTCTTGGAACGGCTTCTTCAAGATAAACCCTACTATCTTCAGGAAAATAAGTGTCCACCAAGCCCGCATCCTCCAATACTTGTGAGGCATTGATACCACCAACTTGTTTTGTTTTGGAGAAGGTGGCAGATAAGGTATTTTTCAATTTTGCACTATTCGCTACGGCAAGATCCCAAGTTACAACAGCATCGATTCCCTTTGATTCCGTGTCAATGGCATTGGCAAAGAAAGATGCTGCAGTGGCATTTGCCTGTCGCAAAAGGTTATCGAGTTCGGTTCCTGTTCCAGGACCGCTAAACTGACCCGTATAAACAACCCTATCATCTATCCCTACAAAATAACCATCCAACGAAACGGTCACATTGGCTTCTGGAAATTTAGCAGTCAATCCAACACTTATACTTCTTGACGTTTCTTCTTTCAATTGAGGGATCCCAAGTAACTTTGCCGCTCTACTATCGTTGGCAAACGTGCCAACTTCCTGTGGGTTACCCGCTTGATCAAAAATCGTGGAAGTAGAATTAAAGTTTAACTGGTGTAAGGAAGGTGCCCTGAATCCGGTATTCAAAGCTGCCCTTACATTCAAATTTTCAGTGGCCTTCACCAATGTTGCCACTTTGAAGTTTATGGTTGATCCAAAATCGGAATAATCTTCAAAACGAGTTGCAAAACTTGCTAAAAATGTATCGGTAATATCGGCTTCCACGTCAAAATAACCGGCAATACTACTTCTTCCCCTAGACAATTCATTAGTTGGACTAAACCCCGGGAATACTTGGGAACCACCAGGTCTTGAAGCTCCAAAAAAGTCTTGGGATGCCTGTTGCGAAGCAACTGTTATTGCCTGTCCATTTGCGGTATATTGTGCATAGGAAGCTTGTTCACCGGCTTCAATTTCATAGTTCTCCAAACGATACTCCGCCCCAAAAGCGATATTAAGCCCTGACATAATATCATCATGGAATTTGGAAATATCAAGATTGACCGTATTTTGCATAAAGTTGAATCCACCGGCATCGAAGGTTGTAGGTGAGGCATTTTGTAGGGATGCATTAAAGGTATTCCCTATGAGATATAAAAACGCATTCTTTCCATAGGTGTTGCTAAAATCAACATTCCAATCAGAAATCGTGCCCCTGATTCCCATAGAAATCGACTTATCCGTAATTTGGGAGTTTATTTCAGGCAAAAATCCATTGATATATGCCGGGGTATACGTCCTACTTTGATTGGGCAGTCTATAAAAACCAGCCGAATTTCCCGTTCTTGAACTTAAACCGGCAAAGGAATATAATTCGGTACCGTTTTCATCCAAGGGCAATGCGAAATTCGCGAAGAAACGCCCTCCACGCAGGGCAGATTGCCCAACCCTCATGTTAAAGTCGCTTCGCTCCAAACCCCTCGCGGACAGTTCATCTACCGTATTATCGGCCGCTAGGATGCCCTGTAATTCTTCCTTTGTGGCCGTAGGACTTAAACCAAAGCCTGCTTGATTACCATACGTAATTACGTCCGCTACATCATCATCCAACAGGTTGGCTATATCATAACCATCATTTAAAGCAAATCGCTCAACCGTATTGTATTGATTGAACACTTCCCCTTCCCATTCTTTCATTCTACTATAGTCCTCTCTATAATCGAAGTCCCCAGTAAAATTTATAAAACCACCTTTATCTCCTAATGCCAAACCATAATTGGCACTTACATTCACAGTTCCACCATCAACTCCACCGGTTTGATCGTTTGCATTTTTTGTAAAATTAGCTCCCGAAGTTACCATAAAGGTCAATTCATTTACATTATCATTCAATACGATATTAATAACACCAGCAATAGCGTCAGAACCATATTGTGCTGCTGCACCATCCCGTAATACTTCCAATCGTTTGATCGAAGCCGCCGGTATGGCATTCAAATCAGTACCCACACTACCCCTACCGAATGTTCCATTGACATTGACCAAAGAAGAATTATGCCGTCTTTTTCCATTGATCAAGACCAAAACCTGATCTGGACCCAACCCTCGAAGGGAAGCCGGGTCAATATGGTCCGTACCATCGGATATCTTTTGTGTATTCGATGTAAACGACGGTGCTACATAATTTAGGATTTGGTTTAAATTAACCTGAGGCGCGACATTATTCAGCTCTTTTACATCTATAACATCGACAGGAACAGCACTCTCCAGAGCCGTCCTATTGGGGTTACGCGATCCAATAACAATCGCCTCGGCTAACTGGATACCTGAAGTTAAGGTAATGTTCATTATCGATGAATCGATAACAACTTCTTTTTTCGTATAACCGATATAGGAAACCACTAAGGTTTCCCCTATACTGGCATTAATGCTATAGTTGCCATCAAAATCGGTTGTAGTACCTGTTGTGGTACCCTTTATAACTAGCGTAGCCCCAGGAAGTGGTGCTCCATCTTCATCTACTACCGTCCCCGAAATCTGCGCACTGGCAAAACTTAAGGTTCCCAATAATAGGACCAAAAAAACTAAGTAATTTTTTTTCATAATTAGGTTATTTGAGTTAATATCTGTTATATAAGGTAAGAAATTTATTGTAAGTCTTAATTTGAATGTAATAATTGCGTGTTATATGTACGCCTTTATTGGTTATTTATAGCATTAAATTTATGTGATTTCATTTTATACCTATTAAACAATAGGGGTGAATTTTATATTATTATGCTTATCTCAAATTATACCCACAAAAAATAGGGGTATACTTAAAATCAATTGTAAATATTAACAATTTAACGACTAACTTAGCGAGAAGGTAGATCAAACAGCTGGTATGGCAGGGGAATAGCCTTCTTGATATAAATTTATAAATGGAATGAATACTTATTCAATAGATCCGCTTAGATAGCTAAAACCCAAATACGACCGCCAATATTCCAACGGTACTATTTGAAATCGTGTTGATGGAAAAATGCGGGATTTCCCCAGCTTTTAATAAGGAGCGGTTTATCTTTAAGAATGAGGATAAGATGGAAAAGCCGCCGTGGAAACCACTGTTCAGTAGCGAAGTCTGGTTTTTGTGCAAGAATGTTGTTTTTAAAGGGTTATCTAAAACAAGTCCAATAATCAGGCAACCAATACTGTTGACCCAAAATGTCTCTAAAAAAAAGTGTTCAAATCAACAAAATTGTATTTTTGATCAAACACTTGAATCATGCAACATCTTATCGACCGTTTTTTAAGCTATGTGATCATTGATACACAAAGCAATCCCAAATCAAAGACCACCCCGAGCACTGAGAAACAATGGAACTTGGCCACGGAATTGGCGTACGAATTGGAACGAATTGGTTTGAGGGACGTGACCATTGATGATAATGCCTATATTATGGCCACCCTTCCCAGTACGGTTGACAAAGAGGTCCCGGTCATCGGTTTTATTTCCCATTTCGATACCAGTCCCGATTTTAATGGAACGGATATTAAACCACAGATCATAAGCAATTACGACGGTAAGGATATTGTCTTGAACGAAGCACAAAATATTATCCTATCCCCTGATTATTTTGAAGACCTTTTACAGTACAAAGGACAAACATTGATTACTACGGATGGCAGTACTTTATTGGGGGCGGACGATAAGGCTGGAATAGCCGAAATCGTGACGGCTATGGAATATTTGGTTCAACACCCCGAGATACCGCATGGTAAAATCAGGATAGCATTCACACCCGATGAGGAAATCGGTAGGGGCGCGCATCATTTTGATGTGGAGAAGTTCGGTGCCTCATGGGCATATACCATAGATGGTAGCCAGATCGGGGAATTGGAGTACGAGAATTTCAATGCTGCGAGTGGTAAAGTGGTTATCACCGGAAAAAGTGTCCATCCTGGTTATGCCAAAGGCAAAATGATAAATGCCATTAGTATAGCCAACGAATTTATAGGAATCCTACCCCCTGAGGAAACACCCCAACGTACGGCTGGTAGGGAAGGTTTTTTTCATATTCACCACATGAAAGGTGAAATTGAACATGCCGAATTTGAAATGATCATTCGAGATCATAACAAAGAACATTTTGAAGAACGAAAAAATTTACTGAAAAAGATTACCGAGAAGTTGAATGCCATACATGGGCCTTATATTGAACTCGAACTTAAAGATCAATATTTCAATATGCGTGAAAAGGTAGAACCGGTCATGCATATTGTTGAAATCGCCAAAGAAGCCATGGAAGAAGTTGGCATCACCCCAATCGTTAAACCCATTCGTGGGGGTACCGATGGGTCACAACTGAGTTTTATGGGACTACCCTGTCCCAATATTTTCGCAGGAGGCCACAATTTTCATGGAAAGTATGAGTATGTACCTGTAGAGAGTATGCAGAAAGCCGTGGAAGTAATCATTAAAATCTGTGAATTGACCGCAACTAAAAAATTTGCGACATGAAGATTTCTGAGAAACTGGAAGCTTATTTCGAAAAAGAACACCCCCATAAAGAAGGTATTTCGGTTTTGAGGGCCTTAGCCGCAAAAACCAAAGCAGAAGAGGCCTTTAAATGGTCCGCACCGGTATATACCTTGAATGGTAAAAACGTCTTTTGGATCGCTCGGTTCAAAAGCCACTTTGGAATTGGTTTTTTCAATGGTGTCTTCTTAAAAGACCCTAAAGGAATTCTCATAAATGTCAACGAGGGCAAGACCCAGGCCATGCGACATTTGAAATTCAAAACACTTGCAGAAATTGATTCCAAAATCGTAGTATCATTCATGAATGAGGCCCTTGAAAACCAAAAGAAGATGATACAGTTGGTCCCAAAGAAAAAGGAACGTCCAAAACTTATTCTACCCGAACAACTGAAACAGGTCTTTGTAAAGCATCCTGATACAAAAAAAGCCTTTTATCAATTGACCCCCTACAAACAGCGGGAGTATGCTGAGTATATTTCGAGTGCGAAACAAGATAAAACCAAACTTGCCCGGTTGGAAAAAATCATTCCCAAAATCAATGCAGGTGTCGGACTCAACGACAATTACCGAAATTGTTAAGGTTCAAAACGAGGCCAAATCCTATACCGTATAACTTTGGGTTTATAAGGATGGTAGTTTCCAACCGTTGTGGTAGGTCGCCTTTATGAATTCATTTGCAGCTTCCTCCTTAAAGGCACCTTTATCCTTATCCCAATAAATACGATTTCCGGTTTTAAAGGCAACATTGCCCATATGGGATACCAAGGCCGCATCATAACCCACTTGTATGGGAGCAAGTAACGTGGAAGTATCCCGACTCTTGACGGCCTCTATAAAGTTGACCGTATGAAGATCCAATCCATTACCGCCATTATTTTGTAAGGGAATCGCCTCCATTCGTTTGCCAGGCTCCTTGCCCCAACCTTTGAATATATTCTCGGGAATGACCTCCCAACCTGCTCGGTCGAGGACCAAGGTACCATTATTGCCTATAAAGGCTATACCATGGTTACGACCGTAGTTGCCCCCATCAATTCCTGTTGCATGCTCCCAAAGAATAGAAAAACCATCATATTCATAAACGGTCTGAAGCGTATCAGGAGTCTCGGAAGCATCATCGGGATAAGCAAATTTTCCGCCCAAGGCCATCACCGATTTAGGAGTACCTGCTTTCATACCATAAAGGGCATAGTCTATTAAATGAACCCCCCAATCGGTCATCAACCCCCCCGCATAGTCCCAAAACCACCTAAAATTGAAATGGAACCTATTGGCATTAAAGGAACGCATGGGAGCAGGCCCCAACCACATGTTATAATCCACGCCGGAAGGTACGGCCGTATCGGCCAATATCGGAACAGGTTGCATCCACCCTTGATAGGCCCATGCCTTTGCCAAACGTATTTCGCCCAATTCGCCGGAATGCACATAATTGATGGCATCCACAAAATGGGGTTGGCTTCTTTGCCATTGACCGATCTGAACCATGCGATCACTGGAGCCAACGAAGCGCTTCATGATGTTCGCCTCCTCTATGGAATTCGCAATGGGTTTTTCACAATAAACGTCCTTACCTGCCTGAAGGGCATCTGTCAATTGCAGGCAATGCCAATGATCCGGAGTGCCGATGATGACCACATCAATATCCTTGTTCGCCAGTAATTCCCTATAATCCGTATACCATTTGGGCTTTTTTATCCCGGCTTTCCCAAGTTCCGCTGTCTTGGCCCTCAATACATTTTCATCGACATCGCAGAGGGCGATAACTTGGGTCTCACTGATCTTTAACATTGACGTTAAATCGGCAAAACCCATACCATTACAACCAATTAACCCAACATTGATCCTATCATTGGGTCCCACTTTTTTTCGTACGGTCGCCAATAACTCCATAGGAAATAAAAACGAGGCTCCGGCACCTGCCATGCCCAATGCCCCCTTCTGTAGAAAACTCCTTCTTGTGCGATTCATTGTAGCTAGATTAATTTGTATTGAAGATAACAAATAATCCAGCATAGGGACAAAAAAACCCTGACGATACCGTCAGGGTTTTCATTATTGGTATACACTATATGTTTACTTGGTGGTAACGGGCGTATTTAATTTTTTGCTCATTTCCATTGAAATTGCGGAACGATCGAACTTCAATTTTCCTGCCATTGTTTCGATAATGCAGGATGCATCCTTCTCGCCCAACTCTACAACTTTACCATGCAACCCACTTTTGGTAACTATGCGATCTCCTCTTTTTAATTCAGAGGCGAATTTTTTTTCATCTTTTTGTCTTTTCATTTGCGGTCGGATCATAAAAAAATATGCCACCACAAAAATGAGGATCATCGGTAGAAAATCCATTATACTGCCACTTCCCATTCTATAGAGTTCTAAGTTTAATTATTTAACAGGACCTAATGGCGCTGCTCCTTTAGGGTTCACAAATGCTTTTATTTTCAATACCTCTGACCCTTTTACGGTATTTGCCACAACGGTAATGGTCTTTGAAACCTGGTTCTGACCTGCGCCATTATATTTAACCACCAATTCTCCCTGCTCCCCTGGAGCTATTGGATCCTTAGGAGGATTTGGCACGGTGCATCCACAACTACTGGTTGCCTTGGTAATTACCAATGGGGCATCTCCGGTATTGGTGAATTTAAAAATCGTTTCTTGAGGCGTACCTTGGGTAATTGTACCAAAATCATACTCAGTATTCTCAAATTCCATTACGGGTAAAAGTTTCGCCGCCTGATCGCGTTCGGCGGCCTCGGCAACATTATCGGTCTTTACCTTACTGGATGCATTTTCCTTACAGGACATAACCGCCATTAAGGCAAGCATGCTTAAACCTAAAACAACTCTTTTCATTAATAATGATTTTAAATTACAGGCAAAATTAAAGAATTAATTTATAATAGTCCCCTACCCACCTTGTTTAGTTTTCCCTCGGCTTTGTATTCTTTTAGCAACTTATCCAATATGCCGTTGATGAAAATACTACTTTTCGGTGTAGAGTATTCCTTGGCGATCTCCAAAAATTCATTAATGGTCACTTTTACCGGGATTGATGGGAAATTAAGCAATTCACATATTGCCATCTTCAATAGAATGGAATCAATATCCGCGATACGGTCTTTATCCCAGTTCGGGGTCTTGCCTTCTATTTCAGTTTCCCATTTCGTATTGTTCAATAAGGTCTTGCTCAATAATTTTTGGGCGAATTCCATATCTTCATCATCCTTCAACAACCTTGGCAAAAAGTAAGATTCGTTTTGATCCTCTTTCACCTTTTTAAACTGTTTCAGGATAAAGGTATTGACAATGGGGATATCATCTACCCAGGTCAATTTATCATCTTCAAGATATTCATAGATCTTTTCATTTGGGGCAATGATGTCCTTGAACAATAAGGCTATCAGTTCTTTATCCTCCTTGTATGTCCTTGAAGGTTTCTTCATATACTCCAAGTACGCACTACTTGCAACGATTTCCTTGAGGATCAACTTGACGTACTCTTCGTTTAAATACCAATTTTTCAACTTCCTTTTTTCCAAGGTCGCTTTCAGCTTTTTATTATTGGCCAACTGCAATAAAAATTTGTTGTTTGCGAATTTTTCATGGTCAGGAAATGCATCGGAGAAGTCGGCCATGTACTTCTTGGAGGAAAGTTTGATCCTATCGGCAGCCAATTGTCGAATTTCGATCAACAAACTGAGCATCAGCAAATAGAGCGAATACATATTCTCAATGCTTACTATTAGAAATTTTTCCTGTTTTTCAAGGGAATCATCCTTTGATTGGGTCAATGCATAGATGCATTGCATAACCTTTACCCGTATGTGCCTTCTTGTAAGCATGTTGAAGAACTTTTGTAAGATTCATGTACTCTCTAAGCCAGCAAAAATAGGAATCATTTTTCAATCTTTGGACGCCAAGGCAACTATTATCTTATTTATAGGTTTTATAACATCGGGTTTTAAGTCAAACTTCTATCTTTGGCACATTGTTTTATCGAAAAAAACCGTTCAGCCGAACGACGCTATGAAGGAACTTAAGCATCTTAACAAGTACTTTAAAAAATATTGGTTGAAACTCTTGGCAGGAATGGTCATCACCGTCATCGCCAAGATCTTCCAATTGGTGATGCCATCTTACGTACAAAAATCGATTACCACGGTAGAGGATTTCTTGAAAGGGGATATCACCCAGGACTTGGCCAAGGAAAGGCTTTTCGAGTTTATTCTGATTATTGTGGTGGCGGCGCTACTCTCTGGATTTTTCACATTCCTGATGCGGCAAACCATCATTTATGTTTCCCGCTATATCGAATACGACCTAAAAAATGAGATATTTGACCACTACCAATTCTTGAGCCTTAATTTTTACAAAAAAAACAGGACAGGCGATTTAATGAACCGCATTAGTGAAGATGTCAGCCAGGTTCGTATGTATTCTGGTCCAGCACTTATGTATGGCATCAATACCATAACCCTTTTCGTTTGCATTATCCCTATTATGTTCATTACCGCCCCTACCCTGGCGGCCTATACACTGATTCCCTTACCTATACTATCCGTGCTCATTTATCAAATCAGTAAGATCATCCACAAACGAAGTACCGTGGTACAAGAATACCTTTCTACCCTTTCAACGTTTACACAAGAGGTTTTTTCAGGTGTTTCGGTGATAAAGGCGTATGCCATTGAACCACAGATCAATGCGGAATTAAAAGTATTGGCACTCGAAGGGAAACAGAAAAGTATGAACCTTGCAAAGGTAAACGCTTGGTTCTTTCCCCTAATGATTCTTCTTATAGGAATCAGCAATATTTTTGTCATTTACATTGGGGGTCGGCAATATATAAATGGTGAAATTGCCTCTGTGGGCGTGATTGCCGAATTCGTACTTTATGTTAATATGTTGACATGGCCGGTCGCCATAGTGGGATGGCTAACTTCGATCATACAACGTGCGGAGGCTTCACAAAAAAGAATCAATGAGTTCTTGAACCAAAAACCCGATATCAGAAACGAGGTTTTGGAGGATACCCCTATCAGGGGTAAAATAGAGTTCAAAAACGTAAGTTACACTTATGAGGATACACAAATTGAGGCGTTAAGGAACTTGTCGTTCACGATTGAGGAAGGACAGACTGTGGCCATTCTAGGAAAAACAGGTTCAGGCAAGTCAACCATCCTTGATTTGATCGCCAGGCTTTATGATGTAAGCTCAGGGGAAATACGCATTGATGACATTCCAATCAAAAAATTGAATCTCAACAGCTTACGAAAATCGATCGGGGCCGTGCCCCAAGATGCCTTCCTATTCTCTGATACCATTAAGAACAACATTAAATTCGGTGATCTGAACGCGACAGAGGAAGAAGTGGTCGAAGTGGCCAAAAGTGCTGTCGTGCATGCCAACATCATGGAATTCAAAAAGAAATACGATACGATATTGGGCGAACGCGGTATTACCTTGAGTGGGGGTCAAAAACAACGTATTTCAATTGCCAGGGCCCTCTTGAAGAATCCGGAAATATATTTGTTCGACGATTGTCTGTCCGCAGTAGACACAGAGACCGAAGAAACCATTTTAAACAATCTTCAAAATGCCTCAAAGGCCAAAACGACGATCATCGTGAGCCATCGGGTTTCTTCTGCCAAAAATACTGATATGATTTTGGTCTTGGATCAAGGGGAATTATTGCAAATCGGAACACATGAGGAATTGAACAGTCAAGAAGGCTATTATAAAGAACTCTATTTACATCAACTCTCTGAGAAAGAAAACTAGAAATATTGTTGCTCGATACGCTTTTTTTTTTCACTTTTGGCATACGGACACTATAATATTAACTATAAATTTGTAACATGAACGAGAAAGAACTTATAGATCAGGAAGAGATACATTCGAAGGTGTTAAGGGCTGGAAGGCGCACGTATTTTTTCGATGTAAGGAGCACCAAGGCCGGAGACTATTATCTTACCATCACCGAGAGCAAGAAATTCACCCATGATGACGGTTCTTTTCATTATAAAAAACATAAAATCTATCTGTATAAGGAAGATTTTGCCCCTTTTAGGGAAAACATGGAGGAAATGATGGATTTCATCATAGGGGAAAAAGGTTCCGAAGTCATCTCGGAAAGGCATCAAAAGGATTTTAAGAAAGAGGAATTCCAAGAAAATGGGGAAGTAAAGGACACGGAGAGCTTCACCGATGTTGATTTCGACGATATTTAATGAAAATCGATATTTTCTACAAAACGGTCCTGTATTTACAGGGCCGTTTTTTATTTTTATAAAAGCTAATTAAACTTTCATGAAAAAAACAATTACCCTCCTTATCGTTTTAATCCTTACGTGTAGTGCTTATGGCCAAATTAACCTAGACCTTAGCTATTACCTTCCAAATAATACAACCTACAATAAGGATATCCCCACACCAAAGGAAGTGATCGGGCATGAAGTCGGGGAATGGCATGTAACCCATGATAAGCTTCTATTTTATATGCAGACCTTGGCTGAAAAAAGCGATAGGATCACTTTGGAGAACCGAGGTGAAACGTTTGAAGGCCGACCGTTAATCCTTCTGACGATCACTTCGCCAACAAATCATCAAAATATCGAAAAAATCAAGGAAGAACACTTGGCCCTTACCGAAAACAATAGTCGTCTATTGGATACCAATATCATGCCCGCTGTGGTGTACCAAGGATTCTCAATCCATGGCAACGAAGCCAGCGGTGCGAATGCCGGCTTGGCCTATGCCTATTATTTGGCGGCGGCCGAAGGTCCCGAGATTGATGCCCTTTTAAACGATCTGGTGATTCTTATGGATCCTTCCTTCAACCCTGACGGGTTGCAACGCTTTGCCTATTGGGCCAATACAAATAAGAGCATCAACTTGGTACCGGACAAAAATGAGCGTGAATATCACGAGGTTTGGCCTGGAGGACGGACCAACCATTATTGGTTCGACATGAACCGGGATTGGTTGCCTGTACAACTGCCCGAAAGTAGGGCGCGTATCAAGAGTTTTCATGCATGGAAGCCTAATATCCTAACGGATCATCATGAAATGGGAACCAACTCCACGTTCTTCTTTCAACCGGGCGAACCCACTAGGGTACACCCGTTGACCCCTGCAATGAATCAGGAGTTGACGGCTGAAATTGGCACCTACCATGCAAAAGCCCTAGACAAAATAGGTTCGCTTTACTATTCGGAGGAAAATTATGACGATTACTATTATGGCAAAGGATCTACGTTCCCCGACATCAATGGGGGTATTGGTATTTTGTTTGAGCAAGGCAGTTCGCGTGGACATGTTCAAGAATCGGAAAATGGACTGCTGACCTTCCCTTTCACGATACGAAATCAGTTCACCACGGCAATGTCTACCATCGAAGCTGCCAAAAATTTAAGGGTAAAATTATTGGACTACCAACGTGACTTTTTTAGGGACGCCCGAACTGAAGCCACTAAGGACAAAACCAAGTCCATTATTTTTGGGGATGGAAAGGATGCCGCAAAAACGTGGCATTTGGCCGAAATCTTAAACCGCCATCAGATAAAATTACATGCCTTGGATGATGATGCCACCCTAAACGGTAAAAGTTTTAAAAAAGGATATGGCTATATAGTTCCCTTAGACCAAAAAAACAATCGATTGATCAAGGCTATGTTCGAAAAGCGCACTACGTTTGCCGACAGCCTTTTTTATGATATTTCGGCTTGGACTTTCCCCTTGGCATTCAATGTTGACTATACGGAACAAAACACCATGTCACATGCCGGATCTGAAATTGTTGATCTCGAGCCTTTGACGGGCCATATCAGTGGTAAGAGTGCATATGCCTATTTGTTCGAATGGAATGAATATTATACGCCGAAAGCCCTATACCGTATTATGGAAAAAGGCCTTAGGGCCAAAGTCGCAAAAGCCCCTTTCAGCGTAGAAGGCAAGAATTATGATTATGGCACCATTATGATACCCGTCCAAAATCAGGAATTGGATCAAGAGGCACTTTACACCTTTCTAAAGGAGGTGGCCCAAGAAAGTAAATTGCAGCTAACGAGCGTAGGAACAGGTCTTACAAAAGGTATCGATTTAGGCAGTAATGATTTCGACCCAATAAAAAAACAAAAGGTTGCTATACTCGTGGGCAATGGCATTCGTTCTTATGACGCCGGGGAAATTTGGCATTTGCTAGATACGCGGTACAACATTCCATTGACTAAGTTGGATATGTCTTATTTCAGCAAGGTAGACCTGAGCAAGTACACCGATTTGATCATCCCTAGTACGAACACGTTGGGCAGTAATGGCCTCAGTAAGAAGGATGCCGAAAAATTAAAGGAATGGGTTAAGGATGGGGGTACCTTGATAGGATATCGCAATAGTGCCGAATGGTTGAACAAAAATGAGATCATTTCCTTGAAATTCAGAAAAGATACGTTGGTTGCCAAGGATATTTCCTTTGCCCAAAAGAATGATTTCAAAGGAGCCCAAGTTACTGGGGGCGCTATTTTCGAAGCTAAATTGGATCGGTCACATCCCATAAATTTTGGATATAAGAATGACAGACTGGCCTTGTTCAGAAATACGAATATCTTTATTGAACCCGATAAGAATAGCTTTAACAATCCCATACAATATACCAACAACCCTTTATTAAGCGGATACATTTCGGAAGAAAACTTAGAGCATTTGAAAGGTTCAGTTCCATTCCAGGTAAAGCGGGTCGGTAAGGGCCGGGTAATCGTATTCACGGATAATACCAATTTCAGGGCCTTTTGGTATGGTACCAATAAATTGTTGATGAACGCTATCTTTTTTGGGGAGATGATGTAAGCTAGCCCAACTTTACATACAGCACATTAAAAAGCAGATGGGCCAAGAAGACTAGCAAAGCCCATGGACCCAAGAAATAGGCAAACACCAAAAACACCATAAGATAGTATAGAGGGAAAAGGATCAAACCAACCGCAAAACGCAAGGTAGACCTAAACTCGATATCGAGGTCCATACGTTTCACGAATTTGTTCCACACGAGTAGAATTGGAAAGTTTATTACGGCATAGACCCACTTCATCAACACTAAAAACCCATGGGTTTGCTCTTGAATTGGTGGCTTCAGAACAGAAGTATCGATTTCTTGAATGGCCTTGTTGACAGCAATGGGATTAAGATAATCCACGTTTTGGTGTTTCAAATGAGCCATGACATTATCATAATCCTCCTCTTCTGGAATATGGGTGGTAAGCTGTTTCAATCTGCAGTAAACCTCATCTTTGAGTAGGGATTCGGTTGCAGCCAAATTTTCTGGGTCATGAAAATCCTGCACGGCAAAATCCTTTCCGATATGCATGGCCACACTATCGGGAAAGCCTTGGGCCTTTCGATAATTCATTCCAATAGGAACAACTCGAATATCCATATCCGGATTCTTTTCCAAGGCACTGAAAATCATCTGTACAAAGCCCTTTCGCATGGGCCAGCGAACCCTCCTTTGAATCCCATGGTTCCCCTCCGGGAAAAGCATTATAGTCTTTCGCTCCGCTAATAAATCACCACATTTTCGGAAGATGGCAGGGTTATTCTTTAATGTATCCCTCCCATCCCTAAATCGATAAATGGGTATCATTTGCAAATAATTCAAAAACCGACTGATTTGTCGATTTTTGAACAAATCAGATCGTGCCAAAAAATAGGGGGCTACCCCAACGTTCATAACGATCATCAAAGCATCCATCAAGGCATTTTGGTGGTTGGCCAATAGTATTACAGGTTTATCCTTAGGGATATTTTCACGACCTACAACTTCAATTCTGGTATAATAGAAAAAGAGGCCGGTCCTGATATAAAACTTTAAGATGTTATATCCTATCTTCATGAAACCAATTCCTCTTTCTCAATCGGTTTATACCCCCATATCCCGGAAAGCACCAATCCGGATACCAAATGCCAGATGCCCCAGAAGGCCGCGAGTAATGCCATACCGCCCAAACCATCGAAGAACGTAAAAATCAATAGCAGTCCTAATCCAGAATTTTGGATGCCCGTTTCTATGGTGATCGAGCGTACATCCCTATTGGTAAGTCCGATCAGTTTTGCAATCGAAAATCCGGTTAAAAAAGCCAACAGGTTATGAACGATCACGATCCAAAAAACATATACAACATAATCCATAAAGATTTCCCGGTTGTTATATAAGGCTAGGAAAATCAAAGAAATAAAAAAGAGCAATGAGACCCATTTCAATATTTTTGCCATTCTTTGGGCCATGACCGGACTAATATAATTGACCCACATTCCCAAAACCAAAGGAATTGCCAACAGGAGGGAAACCAATTTTACCATCTCAAAGGGCGATATGGCAACATCCTTCAAAATAGTAGCAGTGGGGCCATAAAGTGATCCCCAAAATTGAAGATTAATCGGGGTCATGAAAACCGCTAATAAGGTTGCCACTGCAGTTAGGCTTACGGACAATGCGGAATTACCTTTTGCCAAATGGGTGATAAAATTTGATATATTGCCACCGGGACACGCAGCGACCATGAACATTCCCAAGGCTATGCTCGGTATGGGTTCGATCAACCATACCAATAAAAAGGTGATTGTGGGCAAGAGCAAAAACTGACTGAAAATACCCGTAAATATGGCTTTAGGGTTTTGAAAGAGTCGTTTAAAATCATCTACCGAAATCTCAAGCGCAATCCCGAACATGACCAATGCCAAAGCCGCATTCAATACCCAAAGAGTTTGGCTATCAAAATTAATATGAATAGTATCGAGTACGGTATCGGTCAAACGGTCTGGTTATTTAATGTCCGTTGGGAACTGTTGAATCTGGTTTGGGCAAAATAACATCATTACCAGCAACGGCTCCCAAGATAAGACTTTCGTCATAAAATTCGCTATTTGTATTCTAGGAAAAACAATTACTACTATCAATTGTCACTACGAAAGCTCCTCTTTTTCATTCAATATGGCAATTCGTGCAAAGGATTTTTATCGCTAATTTCTTTCCAAAACCAATTCTTGGTCATTTCTGCATTGAACTACCCATTCGTATAAGTTCCACTTAAAAATATAGACTTGCATTCTATAGTATTAACGAATTACTTTTAACTTTAAGTACTTTTAAAATGAGAATCTATGGCCGATACGCCAAGTAATATGAAGCCTTTGGGCACCAAAGCACCTTCCTTTGATCTAATGGATACCATTAGTGGCAAAACCTTATCGTTACATTCGCTTAAAGGTGAAATAGGCACCTTGATCATGTTCATTTGCAACCATTGCCCCTTTGTCATCCATATTAATCCGGAAATTGCAAAAATGGCTAAGGAGTATCAGGAAAAGGGTATTTCCTTTATTGCCATTTCGAGTAATGATGTGGTGAATTACCCCCAAGACGCACCCCATTTAATGAAACAGAAAGCCAAAGAGGTAGGATACAGTTTTCCTTATTTATATGATGAAACGCAAGAAGTTGCAAAGGCTTACCATGCTGCCTGTACGCCTGATTTTTATCTATTTGACAAAGCGCTGAATTTAGTTTACAGAGGCCAATTGGATGACTCACGCCCAGGAAATGATATTCCTATTACAGGAAAGGATCTCAGGGATGCCATGGAGGCGTTGCTTGAGGGAAAGGCTATCAATCCCAACCAAAAACCAAGTATTGGCTGTAGCATAAAATGGGCAGCCAAGAGTATGGATGGATAAAATGAACATCGAAATCAATAAAATTCCCTTAAATCCCCAACACTTGAAGTTTGGCGTAAAAAGGTTTGTGCTTCATGTATCCAAATTAAAGGCTACCAACCGTTTCTTTCAATCAATCCTTTGATATGGGCATAATGATGTCGACTGTGCCATGCATATCTTCCGATATTCTCCTTTATTGAAATCTTGAGGTTGTTTTCAGGATGAATATAAAACCGGTCCATTTCCTGCGCTGTCAAACCCCTTAAGAGAAATACCAGTTTGGCATGAAGTGCCTTTATATAGTTTAGGGAAAGATCAATGGGCGCCGTTTTGGCATCGATCAGGTTACTCCAACTTTTCTCATCATAAGCCTTGATCACAGGTCCGTTCTCGGTCAATGCCCATTTAAACCGCGTATAACTATGATGATGGCTATCCGCCATGTGATGTACCACTTGCCTTACGGTCCAGCCATCGGGGCGGTAAGGGGTATCCAATTGTGCATCCGTCAACGGACCGACCAAATGCTCCAAGGTGCTGGGTAATTCTTCCAACACCTGGATCCACTGGGCAAGGGTCTCCTTGCTTACCATTGAGGGATATTCAAAATGGCCAATCGGATATCTCAAAGCTTCCAAAGTCGTGTCATCCATGCAATAAATGTATAAAAATTAATACATTTTTAACCAAATGGAAAAGGGATATAATCCATTTATCTACTATTTTTATCGGGTAAATAGTTTATTAATTAAAAAACAACCAAAATGGCAACAATTCGATTAGGGGACAAAGCCCCGGATTTTACGGCGGACAGTTCTATGGGAACGATTAATCTGTATGATTACTTGGGGGATAGTTGGGGCATCCTATTTTCACATCCAGCAGATTTTACGCCCGTATGTACCACGGAATTGGGTACTGCGTCCAAATTTAAGGGCGAATTCGATAAACGCAATGTAAAAATGCTCGCCTTAAGTGTAGATGGGGCTGCATCGCACAAGGAATGGATCAAGGACATTAACGAAGTTCAAGAAACCACGGTCAATTTTCCCATTATTGCGGATGAGGATAAAAAGGTTTCCAACCTATATGATATGATTCATCCCAATGCGGACAATAATTTAACGGTACGATCGGTTTTTATCATCGCGCCTGATAAAACCGTTAAACTGACTCTTACGTACCCTGCTTCGACCGGACGTAATTTCTATGAACTTTTAAGGGTTGTGGACTCCTTACAACTCACCGCATATCATAAAGTAGCTACTCCCGCAAATTGGGAACATGGACAGGATGTGGTTGTTAGTCCCGCCATACCCACCAGTGAGGCCCGTGAACTATTCACCAAAGGCGTAGTGGAGGTGAAACCCTATTTAAGGATGACACCCGATCCTACTACATAAAACCAGCAGATACTAGTGGCATTTAAGAAGAATCATGGTAGCTTCTAAGTTGTTTTTAGTTCAAAAACGGGATAACATAAAGATAACTTACAAAATATCACACATTTAAATTATTTATACTACATTTGCGCTTTAATTAATATTTAATAATTTTTATTATGAGTAAAGGAACAGTTAAATTCTTCAATGATTCCAAAGGATATGGTTTTATCACTGAAGATGGTTCGAACGAAGATCATTTTGTACATATTTCTGGCTTAATCGACGAAGTTCGTGAAGGTGATGTTGTGGAATTTGAACTACAACAAGGTAAAAAAGGATTAAACGCCGTTAATGTGAAAGTAATTGACTAGGTAACGATTTTAACTTTTTTATAGTACCCCCGATGATTAATCATCGGGGGTTTTTTTTTAAAGGTTTTTCTTACCATTAATACTCTTTTTACTATTTTTGTTTAAGTTTAACGCAACCATTTACAATTTAAGGCATCATTGGTTAAACAAAACCATTCCCCACTATCATTAATAATGCATTAAGACATGATTACCTTTGTAGCTATCGTACTGACATTACTCATTATTAACATGCTGCTCTTAGTGGTAAGCATCTTAGGAAACAAAAAATAGGTAGGACCCTACATTTTTTTGATTTCCAAAGGTAGGGTTCATGGATTCATGGTTGTTATATAGGAACAATGCTAATTGATAACTGACCATGCCCACTTTCCTCTCCGTCGTATTTATTTTATTATTGATAAATATTGTTTTGCTATTGGCCAGTTACGGCCAAAAGTTGAAGAAATAATCAAAGGACAAAAAAAAAGCCCCGGTTGATACCGAGGCTCTATAGCAACCTATAAATAGGTGATTTTTACTTTGTGGCCATCAACTCCACATCGAAGATCAATGTAGCATCTGGTGGTATAACCCCACCAGCTCCGGCACTTCCGTAACCAAGATTCGATGGAATCACAAATCGGGCCTTATCACCGACCTGCAATAAGGAAATTCCTTCATCCCATCCCGGAATGACCTGCCCTACCCCCAATTGAAAATCAATCGGTTGATTTCTTTTATAGGAGGAATCAAAAACCTGGCCGTTCAAAAGAGAACCTTCATAATGTACGGAAACCGTCTGCCCGGCCTCCGCCTTTGGGCCGCTGCCCTTCTGAATTATCTTATACCGAAGTCCACTTTCCGTTTCATCGAAACCCGCGGCCACTTTGTCCAATTCCTTGGCTAGTTTGGCTTTTTCTTCTGCCAATCTATTCATCTTGGAACTTTCAAAATTCTTAAAAGCCTCCAGAGCGTCCCAATTTTCAGCAGCGCTACCTACCCTCACGATTTCCAAACTTTCAATAGTATCGGATTGCCCTATGGCATCGACTACTTCTTGTCCCGCTTCCACATGACCAAAGACCGTATGCTTATTGTTCAACCATGGGGTTGGCACATGGGTTATGAAGAACTGACTGCCGTTGGTTCCAGGCCCGGCGTTGGCCATTGAAAGGACCCCAGGTACATCGTGGACAAGGTCTGGATGAAATTCATCATCGAACTTATACCCTGGATCTCCTGTACCTGAACCCAATGGGCAGCCCCCTTGGATCATAAAATCTGGAATAACCCTATGGAATTTCAACCCATTATAGTACGGTTCACCGAGGCTTTTGGCGGTATTCTTCATTGTGCCTTCTGCCAAGGCAACGAAATTACCAACCGTTCCCGGGGTTTTGTCATGTGTTAATTTTACAAGTATCTCTCCTTTTGAAGTATTGAATTTTGCGTAGATTCCTTCTTGCATTTTATGCTTTTTTTAATGAGCTGCAAAGATATACAAATTAGTTTGGGAAAATAAATTCATGGGCTGGTTCATCTAGGAATTAGATCTGAAATTCGCACGAAGAATCCTCAATCCATAGCGCTTCAATGACAATCTACATTTCATAACCCCTAGTTAGGGCGTTTCTACCATGCCATATTTATCGAACAGATAAACCAAACTGGTCATTGCGGCCGCTCCGAGTTCCAATTCCCTTTTGTTTACATGCTCAAAGGTGTCATTTTCCGCATGATGGTGGTCAAAATAGCGTTGTGAATCGGGACGTAGTCCAACCAAAACCATACCTGTATCCTTTAATGGATTTATATCGGCCCCACTATACCCACGAACAAAACTGTGAATAAGATAAGGTTCAAAAAGCGGTCCCCAACTTTTGGCTTTTTCGAGTATGGTGTCCGAACAATCGAACGAAAAACCCCTGGGGGAAAAACCTCCTGAATCGCTTTCAAGGGCAAAAACATGGTTTTCATTTTTGCCTTTAGAGACTTCCGCATATTTCTTACCGCCCCTTAAACCATTTTCCTCATTCATAAAAAGCACTACCCTTAGGGTCCTTTTTGGTCTATACCCAGTTTCCTTCAACAGTCGCAATACCTCCATACTCTGCACACAACCCGCTCCATCGTCATGTGAACCATCGCCTAAATCCCAAGAATCCAAATGACCCCCAACCACCATGATCTCATTGGGGTATGTACTTCCTCGAATCTCGCCAATGACATTAAAGGATGCCACATCATCATATGTTTTACAGTTTTGTTTGAAATAAAACTTGGCATTGGGGCTTAATTTTAGTGTCGTACTTAGAAACTCCGCCCCATTGGTACTGATTGCTGCCGCTGGTATACGCGATGAAATGGCACTATTCCCGTACCCCATGGCACCTGTATGGGGCAGATCATCCAATCTTAGGTTCATGGAACGCACTATGACACCTACGGCACCGTATTTGGCCGCTTCCATCGCGCCCGAATAGCGTTGATCCACACACCCTGAATAAGCATCAAAGGTACTTATAAGGGTAGGCTCCATAGGCCTATTGTAAAAGACGATTTTCCCCGCTAATTCATCTTTTCCCAGAGAAGCCAATTCCTCGATTCCCTTTACCTCAACTATAGGGGCCTTAATGCCTCCCAAAGGAGTGGCAACGGAACCGCCCAAGGCGCATATAGGCAGGTCAGTGGTTAGGCCAGGTGTAGTTTCGACATAGGCAAATTCAGGAGTGCCCCTTACCCATTTGGGTACCATGACCGGTTGAAGCCAAACACGATCAATACCCATGGAATCCAAAAGTGATTTGGTATACGCCACTGCGAGCTCCGCTTGAATCGAACCCGAGAGCCTTCCACCGATTTGATTGGATAAATAGTTAAGCCAATCATAGGCTTTGCCTTTGGTCATGGCGACTTCATATATGGATTTGATCTGTTGCTCGTCTTCAGATTGTGAAAACCCTTGAAGAGAGGTTAGGAAAACAATAAGTAAGATTGGCAAATACCTCATTCGCTTTGTAGTTGTTTTTTGTAGCTGTCTAAATTAGCCTTTATTTTTTCATCGAGTTCCGGCTCAGTGATATCTTTGTATTTTTTTAACTCTTGAAATAATATCCGGGCCACAATAAGCCGTGCCGCATTTTTGTTATCGGCGGGAATCAAAAACCATGGTGCTTTCGGCATTGAAGTTCTCTGAATGGCCTCCTCATAACATTGTTGGTATTTTGCCCACAGTTTCCTTTCCTTTAAATCCCCAGGTGAAAATTTCCAATGTTTTTGTTTTAAACGCAATCTTCGAAGGAGTCTTTGTTTTTGTTCTTCTTTGGAAAGATGAAGATAAAATTTGAAGATAATGGTCCCATTGTCTGCCAGGTGATTTTCGAAACTCTTTATTTGATCGAATCGTACATCCCAAAAATGCTGATCAATGTCAGACACCTCATTGATTCCCGGTATGTTCTCTCCCATGATATATTCTGGGTGTACCCGGGTAACCAGTACATTCTCATAGTGGGTACGGTTAAAGATCCCGAATTTCCCTTTGGCAGGAAGGGCAATATAGTGCCTCCACAGATAATCATGCTTCAATTCCAATGCCGTAGGCACCTTAAAACTATGTACCACCACACCCCGAACATTAAAGTCCTTGAATACTTCCCGAATAAGGCTATCCTTACCTGATGTATCCATACCTTGAAGGCAAATCAAAACGCTAAACTTGCCATGGGCATATAGCGTATCTTGAAAATTACCGAGTTCTTTCCGAACCTTTCTGAGGTCTTTTTTCAATTCTTTATCACCTAGTCCAAAATCCACTTTTGTGGGAATTACGGCAAGTTTTGTGCCTGAATCTGCCCTATAGGTCTTTAAATCAATATCCTTCATGCCTTGAATATAAAATATTTTATCGTTGAATTACATTAAATGTTAAAAATAATGACCGTTTAACCCCAGTATTCCGCACCTTAACCAAAATACGGGGGTCATTCTGCGTTCCATCGAAAAAAATGGGGAGTAAGGGCATATCCTGCGTAATTTTATACCTGTAATATTCCCAAATTTTACAACGGACCAATGACCTATATTATGAAGAACTATTCCCTTTTAGCAATAGTACTACTGATTTTGTTTTCTTCCTTTACGGTAGATAAGGCATGTGATTATGCCGGTTCGAATATGAACTATGTGAAATCACAAACCGAGAGGGCCCTTGCTGATGACGACATCAACCAGGCCAGGTACTATACCTATAAAGCCGTGAATTCCATAGAAAAATCAAAAAAACAATTTAAGGATTGTGGGTGTGTCTATGCAGAGCAAAGTATAGCCGACGGTCTAGCGGACCTTATATTGGCCACTAAGGCGACCTCATTGAACGGAACACGAATTCTCCTGAATAGGGCTTTGGAGCATATCATTGGCGGAATTGAATCGTTGGAAGACCATGAATTGCACGACAGTAAATATGGCAGTGATCTCTTGGCCATGAACACCGTGGTTTCAGAAGCCGAAAAATTGGCCATGAAAAAACCCAGTGAGGATGATTTTGAAAGGAAAATTGATGCTTCTTTGGAAAAATACCGGGAATCCCTTACAAAAATAGTGACCTCTGTGGATTGCGCCTCTGCGCGGGCCTTTGCAGAAAACATTTATTCGCATTGCGAACAACAACTATTACTGCCCAATCTTTCAGAAGGGAAAAAATATTATAATTTTAAAACCAAGGAAATTACGGCAGAGGCCTTGGAAAAACTTCAGGGTTGTAAATAATTGGGCGCTATTTGCTTGCAAACAACTTTACATCCTCTTCGGAGACCTCTTGCCCTCCCAAGATGATAAGACGCTCCACCACGTTTCGCAATTCGCGTATATTACCCGTCCAATCGTATCCTTTTAAAAGTTGTATGGCCCCTTTGGAAAACGCTTTAGGCACAATACCCTGATCCGTTGCGATCTTATCCGCAAAATAATCGATCAATAAAGGGATATCGTCCCTCCGTTCATTTAAGGCAGGTACTTTTATTAAAATTACGGCAAGCCGGTGATATAGGTCCTCCCTAAATCTTTTTTCTTTTATTTCGTGCGCCAAATTTTTATTGGTGGCAGCAATCACCCTAACATCAACCTTTATATCCTTGTCCGAACCAACCCTTGAAATCTTGCTTTCCTGTAAGGCACGAAGTACTTTAGCCTGTGCAGAAAGACTCATATCGCCAATCTCATCAAGAAATATGGTTCCTTTGTTGGCTGCTTCGAACTTACCTGCCCTATCTTTCACAGCCGAAGTAAAGGCCCCCTTGACATGGCCGAAAAGTTCACTTTCTATTAATTCCGAAGGTATGGCCGCACAATTCACTTCAATGAAAGGGGCTGAGCTTCTCGGGCTTTTTTCATGGATCCAATGGGCTACCAATTCCTTTCCCGTGCCATTCGATCCCGTTATCAATACCCGTGCGTCTGTGGGTGCAACTTTTTCGATAATATCCTTAATAGCCGTAATTTCTTTGCTATCCCCGATCATTTCATAATTCTTACTGACTTTTTTCTTAAGAATTTTATTCTCAACGACCAATTCCTTTCTATCAAGGGCGTTTCTCACCGTTGTTAAAAGTCGATTTAAATCGGGGGGTTTGGAGATATAGTCAAATGCCCCTAACCGCATCGTATTTACCGCAGTATCAAGGTCTCCATGACCTGATATCATGATAAACGGGATTTCAGGCTTGATCTTACGGGCAGCCTCAAGTACCTCTACCCCATCCATTTTTGGCATTTTTATATCACATAAGACCAAATCGTAATCGTTGTTTTTAATGGCCTCTAAACCTCTCAGGCCGTCTTCTGCCTCCTCTACTTGATAGGTTTCATTCTCTTCGGAGAGTATTTTTACCAACACCCTTCGTATAGCCGATTCATCCTCTACCACCAAAATCTTTGACATAGTGCACTTTTTTTTTAAATTCCTATTCTAAATCCGGTCCTGAAATACAGACTTGGTTCGTCATTCAATGTAAAAATATCATTTCTATCTTGATCACGTAGCACGCCATCCTGAAAAACCGTATGACCGACATAACCGTAGAACGACATTATTTTTGATATGTTATATTGATACCCTATTGTTACCAATGCAGCCGAGGAGGAAACCGATGATGCAAAACCTGTATTGGGCAGAATGATGTTGTTTTGAAGATTCACAAAATAACCATCCAAGATAAATTCGGTCTGAATCAGATGATTGGCATCAATATGATATTTAAAGCCTGTTTTAGGAAGACCGACCACATAGGACCAATTAGGGTGGAATCTTTTTTCATAATATACAAAAGGCAAAGGTATTCGCAAAGAGACCGATGAATTATAGGCCAAACCGACTACCAAACGCATTGGTTTGTCAATATCCTGCCTTTCTTTAAAAGCCCCCGCAGTTACATTGACCGAAACATCCCCATTTTCCAGGGGATTGGTCAACGTTGATGACAGTCGGGGTGTCACCACGCCTATAAACCTCCAATTTTCATTATGTCTATATACATAGGCCAAATTCACATCGACCACATGAAGATTCTCCAATCCCGAAGTATCAAAATATTCAGTGTCCCCCAGTTTGAAGGCTAAGTAATTATATTCTGCCCCGATGATGATATTGTCCGAATCCTTGACCTTTATCGGCACATTGACCACCAATTTATAACGTGAAAGCTGGGCATCGGCATTGTTCTTGGGCATTATCATATACTCAAGCCTAAAAATATCGGGAGATTGGGCATAGGCCCACATTCCATAAAACAGGTAAAGCAGTATCGATACCATCCCTATAACACCCTTTAAAAAACCATCTTTCATGTATTCGTCGGTTGTTGAAAGATATGAACGTCTCTTTGGGGAAAGGGTATTGTAATACGTTGTTCCCTAAATTTCGCGTCAATCGTATACCGCATGTTACTTTTGATCCTTAAATCGGTAAAGCTGTCGTTGGTATAGTAGTTCAATGAAAACAAAAGTGCCGAATCCCCAAAATCCTCGAACAACACAAAAGGTTTTGGGTTTTTAAGGATGCCCTTTTGGTGTTGTGCAATTTCTTCAAGAATCTTGGTGACCAAGGCCACATCACTGCCATAGGCAACCCCGATCTTGACATTCTCCCGCGTGGTCTTATGGTTTTGGGTATAGTTGAATATGGTATCACTAATGAATTTATGATTGGGTATGATAATGACCTTATCATCTCTGGTAATGGCCCTGACCGTTCGCAGTTTGATTTCAAAAACCTTACCCACCTTACCATCTACCTCTATAATATCCCCAACGCTCAACGATTTGTCTATGATGATGAATATCCCCCCGATCACATCTTGAAAGAGTTCTTGTAGGGCCAACCCCAAACCCACAAAAAGCGCAGCTGAGGCCGTGATCAATATGGTGATGTCAACCCCTGCCATACTCAGGGTAATCAAAACGACCACAACATATACCGCATACTTGATAAACTTGAAAATACTGATGAATTTCAATTTATCATCCTGAACCATTTTTCTGGTGAAAATCTGGCGCATCCATTGAAGTACAAAACTGGTTATAATGAATGCGGCCGTAATCATTAGAAGTAAACCTACTGTCAGTTGAATTGCCTTATCACCCTCCCCTATACGTATTCCCAAATTCAGAAATTCCAAGATAGATCCCCAGACATCTTTCTCAATTATATCCTTTATTTTTTCGGCTTCATCCTGACTCATAATCAATACTTTATCCATTTATACAATTCCTTGTAGCTTGGTTTTTTGCCATACATAAGAATTCCCACCCTATATATTTTTGCTGCCAACCAGACAATCCCAAGAAAAGTTATGATCAACAACAAAATCGATACTACCACCTCCCATAAGGGCACGCCTCCTTCCCCTATACCCCCTGGTAAACGCATCAACATTACTATAGGCGAAGTCAATGGAAACAAGGAAAAACCGACTGCAATCGGACCATGCGGATTACTGAAAACCGAAAAGAAACCGACATAGATGGCCAACATCAAGGGCAGGATCACAGGGAATATAAATTGTTGGGTGTCGGTCTCATTATCAACGGCTGCCCCGATGGCCGCATATATGGAACTATAGATCAAATACCCAAGAATAAAATAAACCACAAAAAAACAGATAAGCATGAACCAGGGTATTTGATATAACTCTTGGGCGTAGGCCTGTATAGTCTCATTGGGCGTCGGAACCGAGGGCGTCAGGTTACCGGTCATGCCCGATATATCGGCCCCATTGTTCAAAGTTGCCGGGTCAATATCAAAAATTGCGAATGCCACCATCAAAAGTAGGGAAGCCGAAATTATCCATATGGCGAATTGTGTGATTCCGGCCAAAGATGTTCCAATGATCTTGCCCATCATCAATTGAAAGGGTTTGACCGAGGATATGATTACCTCAATAATTCTGCTTGTTTTTTCCTCGATGACACTACGCATTACAAATCCACCATAGATAATGATGAACATCATGATCAAGTAGCCAAACCCACCCCCGATGATCGCCTTGATTTCGTTTATGCCTTTTAAATTCTGTTGGCCCTCAAACGTGGCTGTATTGATTTCAAATTTTCTATCCATTAGGGCGAATTCCTTCGTAGAAACCCCCATATCCTGCAATCTTCGCTCCCTTAGTCTATCCTGAAAAACATCTTCCAATTTGTCGAGAACTGAGGTGCTAGGGGCTTCCTTCGTATAAAAATAGGCATGTTGGGCAACTTTTTCAAGTTCGGTTTCATCGGGTATATGCAATAATCCATAGTATCCCATTTGAGCTGTTGAATCTTTTGCTTGCTGCAATGAAACATCCTTGAAATACACGTAGGAAGTACTTTCGGTCGTATTAAAATCATTCGAGAAATAATCACTTTCATTGAATACGCCGATAATCCTTTTTTGGTTATCATTTATTTTGGTCAAATACGCAATAAGAACGACCATTCCCACCATTAAAATAGGGCTGAGAAACGTCATGATTACAAAGGACTTGTTACGCACCTTGGCCAAATACTCCCGACGAATGATAATGGGTAATTTATTCATTTGCGTCTTTATCTTGAATGGTTTGAATGAATATCTCGTTAGCTGAGGGTATGATCTCTACAAATTGGTATACTTTGGATCGTTTTGCCAAATAGGGCAGAATTTCACTGGAATCATTGGTCGGTAATTGAATTGTAAAGTCCAAGTGATTTTCCACGACATCGATCTTAGAGTCAATAATCTTGAATTTATCGGATAACAACGGTAATAACTGATCCACATTTTCTGCGTGAAGTCCCACTTTGAAAACATTACTCTTGAAGGTCTTTTTAATATCGGCCAATTTACCATCAAGAATTTTCTCCGACTGATGGATCAACGCAATGTATTCGCATAATTCCTCCACTGATTCCATACGATGGGTCGAAAATATTATGGATGTCCCGTTCGCTTTCAAATTTAAGATTTCATCTTTAATGATATTGGCATTGATCGGGTCGAATCCACTGAAGGGTTCATCGAAAATGAGCAATTTGGGCTCATGAAGAACAGTCACGATAAACTGTATTTTTTGGGCCATGCCTTTCGACAACTCCTGTACTTTCTTATTCCACCAATCCCCAATTTCCAACCTCTCAAACCAATACTTCAGCCGTTGCTTCGCTTCCACCTTTGTCAATCCCTTTAATCGGGCCAAGTACAAGGCCTGCTCGCCGACTTTCATACCCTTGTACAGCCCTCGTTCCTCAGGCAGATAGCCAATGCTCGAAATATGTTCAGGCTTCAACAATTCGCCATCAAAATATACCTCTCCCATATCGGGATAGGTTATTTGGTTGATGATACGAATCAGGGTGGTCTTCCCTGCCCCATTAGGGCCCAAAAGTCCATAAATACTGTTTTTTGGGATTTCCAAGGAAACTTTATTCAAAGCAATGTGATTTCCGAAGTGTTTGGTAACCTCCTTAGTAACCAAGATGTTGTCCATGAAAGCAATTTTGCCAAAGATATAGAATTGCTTTAAAAGACAATTCCAAAAACATAATTATAAACCACTTAAAACCATAGCGAACCATTAGGGGAAAAACGAGCGAAAAAAACGGTTGGCACACAAGGTATCACCCATCATTTGAGGCCAATTACATTTCTTTTGACCGTCACTGGTATCCCCAAAAACAAAACCCACCCTTAATCAGATTAAGGATGGGAAAAAAATTGCTATGAAAAAGAAAATTAATATCGGTTTCCCAATATTATTTCAAATATACGTTTTTTATTTTATTCACAAATTGATATTCGTCAAGAGAACATATCTTTCACTTTTTCGAAGAATGATTTATCGGATTTTTCAGGTTTCGGTTCGAAATTATCAGAACCCTCCATTCGTTCAAAAAACTCCTTTTGTTCTTTATTGAGTTCTTTGGGGGTCCATACGTTCACATGTACCAAAAGGTCTCCACTACCATAACCATTGATACTTGAGATACCTTTACCCCTGAGTCGTAATATCTTGCCTGATTGAATACCGGGTTCCAATTTAATACGCACTTTACTTCCGACTGCATCGATTTCCTTTGATGTTCCCAAAACGGCTTCAGGAAAACTTATGTAAAGGTCATAATGCAGGTTGTCCCCTTCCCTTTTGAGTGTTTCATGATCCACGGTCTCGATGGCGACCAATAGGTCACCAGGTATCCCTTGTCCTGGAGCTTCATTGCCTTTCCCCGGGACTTTCAATTGCATCCCATCTTCGACCCCTGCGGGTATTTTTATAGAGACAGTCTCCTCATTGACTTTTAATCCGTGTTCATCGGCATCTTTTGGCCTATTATTTATGATCTGGCCACTTCCACCACAGGCCGTACATGGCGCTGCGGTTTGCATTCTACCGAGAATTGTATTGGTTATTTTGGTCACTTGGCCACGCCCCCCGCAGGTACCACATGTTTTATAGGTAACCCCAGAGGCTTGGATTTTACGTCGTACCTTGACTTTCTTCTCAACACCATTGGCCACTTCTTCCAAAGTCATTTTTACCCGGATCCTTAGGTTACTGCCTTTGACCCTTCGCTGGCCACCACCACCAAAGCCACTAAAACCACCGAAACCACCACCGCCTCCGAAAGCGCCTCCAAAGATATCTCCAAATTGACTGAAAATATCATCCATGTTCATTCCACCACCACCGAAACCACCGGCACCTTCAAACGCGGCATGACCATACTGATCGTAACGTGCCTTTTTATCTGGATTACTGAGTACCTCGTACGCTTCTGCGGATTTCTTAAAAAGCTCTTCTGCCTTATGATCACCGGGATTTTTATCCGGATGATGTTCCAATGCTTTTTTGCGATAGGCCTTTTTTATTTCCGCAGCCGTGGCATTTTTACCAATGCCCAGTATTTCATAATAATCTTCCTTCATACTCGAATTTTAGTTTCCGACGACTACTTTTGGATGACGAATGATCTTGTCACCCAATTTATACCCTCGCTCCACAACATCCAATATTTTACCTTTCAACTTTTTGTTGGGAGCAGGTATTTGGGTTATGGCATCATGAATTTCAGCATCAAAAACATCGCCCTGCTTTACGCCTAATTCTTCCATCCCTTTCGATTTCAAGGTATCCCTGAGTTTACCATTGATCAACTCAACCCCTTTGAACATTTCCTTGTCCTCTGATTTGGACAATTCCTTCAATGCACGCTCAAAATCATCCAATACGGGAAGTAAGGAAACAATGACCTCTTGCCCAGCGGTTTTGAACAAATCCATTCGTTCTTTTGAAGTACGTCTTTTATAATTTTCGAATTCTGCAAACAATCGAAGAAACTTATCTTTCTCTTTGGCCAGTTCATCCTGAAGCTGTTCTTCTATGGACTGCTCCTCCTCGCCCACAAACTCCTCTCGTTCGTTCGCGGTGTCGTTATCGGGCTGTTCCTCAAGGAAAGGTTCATTTACCTCATCGGCTTTATTTTTATCACTCATTTTTGAAATACAATTTTGGTATCATTTCTTAGGATGGCAAAAGTACTGCCATTTATTTAAAAATGTCAAAATGTCACTAATCTTTACCGAAATTATTTTAGCATTCGACAAAAAGTGGAAAAGTGAATCGAGGATGGCATCAAGAAAAAATATCCCCTAGTATCGTAGTGATTACAAGGGAAAGGCCATTATTCCCCTTTGTAAAAGAACTGAAGGGCATTCCCAATATTGGGGTATTCGAACA
>NZ_JBATHS010000051.1:0-4450 GCF_049667165.1 Maribacter sp. | reverse complement strand
GTATTCAGGATTGATCCCCGATGCCTGGGCAATGCCTTTTTGAAGCAATAACGCCATGACCATAAACAAAAAGGTCGTGGCTGCGATTGACAATAAAGAGGTAGAAACCACTTTTTTACGATCATCGCCACCATTGTAAAATCGAAAAAATGCCGTTTCCATGCCATAGGCCAAAAACACATTGAAGATTGCGAACCAAGCATAGATCACAGAAAGCTGACCGTAATCGGCAGTTTCCAAAATATCCGTATGGAAGGGTAATAACAGAAAAGAAAGCATCCGTGGTAAAACAGTTGCCAAACCATAGATAGCCGTCTGCTTAAAAAGTTTCTTAAAAAGGTTCAATCACGACGAATTAGAGTTTAAAAATAGGTATTTATACCTTGGCGACAAAGCAGATTGAATTTATGGTTTGTTGGGCCAAAAAAAAACCCCACATAATGTGAGGTCTGTTTTTTAATACCGTGGTGTAATTCCGTTTTCCATAGCTCATCTTTCAAGGAGTTGCCATAGGTTCCTAATCCTAATTGTTCAAAGCCTCCGCTCCACCAACAATCTCTAGGATTTCATTGGTTATCGCCGCTTGTCTGGCTTGGTTATAGGTCAATTTCAATTGATCCCTAAGTTCTGTTGCGTTGTCCGTCGCTTTGTGCATAGCCGTCATACGCGCACCATGTTCACTTGCAAATGAATCGCGTATGGCTTTGTACAATTGGGTCTTAAGCGACTTTGGTATCAATTGTTCCACAATATCGACCTGGGAAGGTTCAAAAATATAATCGGTGCTCGAACCCTGCGCATTCTCAGCTGGTACGATGGGTAAAAACTGTTCTGTAATAACTATCTGGGTGGCTGCATTCTTGAATTTGTTATACACCAATTCAATTCGATCATAAGATCCATTCTTAAACAACTGCATCAATTCCTCGGCAATAACCGCAACATTCTCGAAGGTCAACTGATCAAAGACATCGCTATGGTTTGATGCAATTGTTCCCTTTTTACCCAAAATATCGTTGGCTTTCTTTCCGATGGCCATAAAATGAACCTGTTTGCCTTTAAAAGTTTCATCGGCCAAAGTTGTACTCTGCTTTATTATATTGGTGTTGAAGGCGCCGCATAATCCACGATTCGAGGTAATTGCAACGACCAATACTTTGTTGATCGCTCTATTAGTGGCATACGTACTGCCGGTATCCGAATCCAAACTGGCACTTAAGCTTTGTAATAGCTCCGTAAGTTTGTTCGCATAGGGCCTCATGGCCGTGATTGCGTCCTGGGCCTTTTTCAACTTTGCGGCAGATACCATTTTCATGGCACTGGTAATCTGCATCGTTGAAGAAACCGATGATATTCTGTTACGTATTTCCTTTAAGTTGGCCATTTTTCTTAGTATTTAGTACAAAGTAGTTAGTCTGACTTATACTACGATTTTGTGCTCAATACTGAGTACTTAATACTCAGTACTAGCTCCTATACTTTCCTGTCAAATCCTTACAAACCGCGGTTAATGTTTCGATAGCCTCATCGGTCAACTTACCTGCTTTAAGCGAATCCAACACACCCCTGTGTTTGGCGTTCATAAATTGAAGGAAATCGATTTCAAATTCCTTCACTTTTTCAACAGGAACGTCACGCAACAGGTTTTTGGAACCTGCGTATATGATGGCGACCTGATCTTCAACCTTAAATGGATCGTTCTGTGCCTGTTTAAGGATTTCAACATTACGACGTCCTTTTTCAATGACGTTCAATGTTGCTGCATCTAAATCGGAACCAAACTTGGCAAAGGCTTCCAATTCCCTAAACTGGGCCTGATCCAATTTCAAGGTACCTGCAACTTTTTTCATCGATTTAACCTGGGCATTACCCCCAACCCTGGATACCGAAATACCCACGTTGATCGCAGGACGAACCCCTTGGTTGAACAAATCCTGCTCTAAGAATATCTGTCCGTCGGTAATCGAGATTACGTTTGTTGGAATATAAGCCGATACGTCACCTGCCTGGGTCTCAATGATCGGTAGGGCCGTAAGGGATCCTCCCCCTTTAACCATTGATTTCAACGGGTCGGGCAAATCATTCATATTTTTTGCGATTTCATCGTCATCGATTACTTTGGCAGAACGTTCCAATAACCTGGAATGTAAGTAGAATACATCCCCTGGGTATGCCTCACGTCCTGGTGGTCGTCTTAACAATAACGATATCTCCCGATATGCAACGGCTTGCTTGGAAAGGTCATCATAAATGATCAAAGCCGGTCTTCCCGTGTCCCTGAAATATTCTCCAATGGCAGCACCTGCAAATGGTGCATAAACCTGCATTGGTGCAGGATCCGAAGCGTTGGCGGCCACTATGGTCGTATACGCCAAAGCGCCCCGGTCTTCCAAGACCTTCGCGATATTCGCCACGTTAGAAGCCTTTTGGCCAATCGCTACATAAATACAATACACAGGTTCCCCGGCATCATAAAATTCCTTTTGGTTCAGGATAGTATCGATACAAACCGTAGTTTTTCCCGTTTGACGGTCGCCAATGACCAACTCTCGTTGTCCACGACCTACTGGGATCATGGCATCGATAGCCTTAATACCTGTCTGTAAAGGCTCAGTTACTGGTTGACGGAAAATAACACCCGGCGCTTTACGCTCTAACGGCATTTCGAACAATTTACCTGAAATTGGACCTTTACCATCAATGGGAGCTCCTAGGGTGTCTACAACACGACCAACGATACCTTCACCCACCTTAATGGATGCGATACGTTGCGTACGTTTCACAACTGCCCCTTCGCCGATTTCTTTGGAATGGCCTAAAAGTACAACCCCAACATTATCTTCTTCAAGGTTCAAAACGATACCTTCAAGGCCACCTTCGAACTCAACCAATTCACCATATTGTACATTTGCGAGGCCGTATACCCTTGCAATACCATCACCTACTTGCAATACGGTACCTACCTCGTCCAAAGTAGCGTCTGCTTCAAATCCTGATAATTGTTGCTTTAAAATTGCTGATACTTCAGCGGCTTTTACTCCTGCCATTTGATTTAGATATAAAGTTTTAAACGCTAAGCGCCTTAAAATATATTATAGACTATTTGTAAATTCCCTTTTTAGATTACTCAGTTTATTGGCGATACTTGCGTCGAACTGCAAATCACCTACCCGTAAAACAAAACCACCGATAATACTTTCATCGATTTTGTTCTCAATGGTAACTTTGTTACCGGTCAGTTTAGCTACTTGGATCAATATTTTCTTTTCCAAAACCGGGGTCAATGGCACAGCTGTAGTTACAAAAGCTACATCTTCACCTTTTAATTTCTCATTGAGAATGATGTATTTAAGGGCCACCTCATTCAACATCCCGATCCGTTTATTGTTCACCAAAAGTCTTATCATGCCTTCGGTAATTGGGTTAACCCCACTAAAAATGCTGTTCAAGGCATTCTTTTTGGACTCGGACTTTATTATCGGACTCGACAACATGTCCTTTAACTCCTTGCTATCGGAAATCGTCTTGACCACAGAACGCATATCATTCTCAACGGCAGCAGTTGCCTTGTTGTCAACAGCAATATCCAAAATTGCCTTCGCGTATCGTATGGCGGCTCTAGTATCGTTCATTCTCGATTATTTCAATTTAATGTCGCCCAACATATCGTCGACCAACTTCAATTGTTTTTCCTTGTTCGACAATTGCTCCTTGATGACCTTCTCAGCGATTTCAATAGAAAGTTCAGCCACTTGGTTCTTAATATCGGCAACTGCCGCTTTCTTTTCACTTTCTATCGTGGCCTGCGCCTGTTTTATCATTTTATCACCTTCGATCTTTGCCTGTTCTTTTGAATCGGCGATCATATTATCCTTGATCTCACGGGCCTCCTTGATCATGGCCTCACGCTCAGCACGGGCCTCCTTCAGCAGTTTCTCACTATCCGCGGTTACATTCTGCATTTCCTTCTTTGCGTTTTCAGCGGCGGCCAAGGCATCCTTAATGCCTTCTTCCCTATCGTTCACGGCATTCAAGATGGGTTTCCAGGCAAACTTGCGAAGCAATAAAAGCAATAGCACGAACAAAATGATTTGCCAAAAGAACAGTCCGAATGAAAAGTCGTTTATTAATTTATCCATGATGTTTTGTTATTCTATCCTATGTTTTATAAAAACAATAACAAACAGGCAAGACCAACCGTCAAGCCTGTTTGTTTTTTGTTGGGTTTACCCGGCAAAAATGGCCGCGAAACCAATTCCTTCAATAAGCGCCGCTGCAATCAGCATCGCTGTTTGAATCTTACCGTAAGCTTCAGGCTGACGAGCAATAGCTTCCATTGCCTTTCCACCAATCATTCCGATACCGATACCAGCACCGATGACCGCTAATCCTGCACCTACTACACTTGGAATTTCCATAAAATATATATTAAAAATTAAACATTCAATTC
>NZ_JBATHS010000050.1:0-86356 GCF_049667165.1 Maribacter sp. | reverse complement strand
TTATATCTCCACCCTTTCTCCGTTGAGACGCTATCCTGAACATATTGTAGCCGAAAAGAGCGATAATAATCAACGGTATTTTGAATATCCAAGCTAAGGAAGCTGATAGGTACGCGCCCCTCTAATGCTATATCGAGCACGGTTTGCTTTTTGTCCTTTAGGCGCAAATTTTCAAGTTTGGCAATGTTGGCCATAGTATACTGGGCAGGGGTGTTTTCATCCAGGTATATTTTGGCTGTTTGTAGTTCGGGTAGGGTCTCGCTTCGAAACGAGAGGCGATAATAGCGGTATTTCGCATTGGGGAAATTCAAATGGGTATACCTGTAGTCAGTTTGACTGTTCTTTATCGCTAACATACGATGACCCTCCAAAATCGAAAACCATTGCAATTGGTTTTGACTGCCTTCCAGCGTTACCTTCCAATCAAAATTTTCATTTTTGAAATCCAATTCAACCTCATTCAAGATTTCCTGGGTAGGCACCTCAAAAGTGAAATAATGGGTATCCTGCCGGTTTGAAGTATTGATCAATTTAAAGGCGATTTCCTTTTGGGTCCGTTCTTCCTTGGCAATACGCATTAGGTAAGGAACTTCCAAGGTGTCTGTGGCCGTGATTCCATATATTCGAATATCCGCGAGGTTCTCTTTTAGGTCATTGAACACCGATGGGGGCATTTCCAAGGAATGCCATGGTTCAGTAACGCCCAGGATTTTCCTTTTGGCATTGTAGTCGCCTATTTGGGCCAAAGTGATGGTGCTAAATAAAAGAAGTGCTATAAGATTAAATCTAGTTCGTATCCTCATCTGATATTCTGAGTTTGTATTTGTTGTAAAGGAATGAAATGATCAGTAATAATATGCCCAAAGAAACGAAAACAATGGTTTTTGAAATCGTGTTGAGCGAAGCAATATCATAGAAAAACAATTTGATCAAGGTGATACCAAAAAGGATAATGGCCCCAAGGCGTAAATACTTTTTGTTTTTCCAAATTCCCAAGATGATCAATAGTAATGCATATAGGCCCCAAAGAATGCTAAGTCCTAATTTGTAACCTTGGTTTACTCCAGAAAGATCCATCCAATGCAACAGTTCGCTACTCGCAACCCACAGGATGGTACTATGGACTAAAATTTCGAAAGGTTTGGTAAAGTTGATCTTCATAAATGACTGGCGAATCAAACGGTACAAACTAAAAAGCAAGAAGCCTAAGAATGCAAAGCTTATATAACGAACAACCACATTAAAGTACCCCGTATTATAATATTCCGCATTGGTTTGTTCAACATAATTCTCCCTTAATTCGCTCAATTCGTACAATCCCAATGAGAGAAATGCATAAACTGTAAATAAGCCGATAATCAGTGATAGGATGCCCATGACCCTTTTCTGTATTTTTCTTATATTCACTAGGTTCAGAATCGCTACAAAAAAGAGGGAATAATTAAGCAACCAAATGTTGCCCATACTTCTGAGATCAGCGTTGTACTTATAATATTCATATTGGTTTTCATCGCTGATGGCGATTTCAGAACCGTAGTACAACATTTCCCAATAGTATTGGATTTCCAAAAAGAGACTGCTGTAGAGTACGATAAGCCAAATACTTGGAATGGCAAACGTCATGATTTTAAACATTGTATTGCCTGTTTGTATTGCTCCGCCTTGTTTCGTTGTGTTTTGTATCCAATTGATGAAACCAAAAGCGACCAAAAACAGTATGGAACTCATGAAGGTGATATTCAGTATGGGTTTCATCATCGTTTCGCTTGATCTATAGGCGGAATAGCTTAACGTCCAATCCTGAAAAAGACTGAACAGGGATAAAACCATAAGGGGATAGGATAGGTATTCGTAGACCACAACATTTTTTTTGCGACCTATCCAGAAAAGCAAGGCGGCTTCAAAGGCCCACAACAAGGTAACCCAGTTGCCGTCAAGTTGAACCGGAATGGCAATGGTCAAAAATACCAAGACCAATCCCGAGACCAAATAATATAAATTGCGATCGGCCAATTTTTTCTTAAAGATTATTAGGCTTACCATGAAATGCAAAATGGCATTACACAGGGTAAAGACCCCTAAAAGCTGTGCTCCGGTTTCATTTTGTGAAAGTAGTCCATAACCGAAGCCGTAAAACACGAACGAATTGAGTAATAACAGTACGATATCTGAATTTTTGAATTTTTCAGAGGCCCTTAGTTTATAGGATAAAAAAGTGGCATAGAAAATCAGGAAGAACAGACTTAAGAAAACCAAGGCCGTCGTGTAATGCTCCCCATAATTATAGGAGAATCCGATCCAACTGCCATAGATCAACCAGGTAATGATGAACGATGAATTATAAAGGGATTTCCAATATTTTTTATAGGCGATTACCAAAATACCAATGTTGATGATGCCCATATAACCAAAAAGGATTTGGGGGTTGCCAGAATCATTACTCAGTAGAAAGGGAACGGCATAGGCCCCTACAAGTCCAATATGGGCGATAATCTGTTTGTTATAATGTAATGCGGCCACTACCCCGAAAACGGTAAATACCAGCATCAGTGCGAAGGCCATGGGTTGCGGGAACAGCTCATAAAAACTATAGGCGGCAAAGGTGATAAAATACAGGATTGCCAAAGCCCCACTTACAAGTACAGCACTATAATTTTCATATTTGGTCTTGAGTTTTATACTAAAACCAAGGAGGCCCAAGCCTACCGAATACCCCAATATGATTCGGGTCAAAGGGCTTATCAAATTATTTTCGATGGAATACTTTGCTCCTATGGCAACACCCAGAACCGTAATTACAATCCCAATTTTATTGATCAGATTCTCACCGATGAACTTTTCCCAATTCGATTGTGTTTTTTGTTTTTGCCGCACTTTGATCAGGGGGTCTTTTTGTGGTTGCGGTGCGACAATGGGTTCTTTTGCGCGCTCTTTTTTCACCTCCTCTGTCGGTATACTGGCCGGTCTTGGTGCTTCTTTTTCAATCTGGGATCGCATGACCTTTTCCACAGCGGGACTTTCGTTTTCCGCTTTTTTCAGGTCTTCGATTTCACGGTATAGGGCCATAAGTTCTTTCGCAAAAACTTCTTGTTTGCCCAGGAGTGCTTCTAATTTTTGATTGAGTTGGTCAATGCGGTTTTGATGGTCTGACATAGATGTGGTTTACGGATCCTAATGGTATGAATAGGCCACTTATCGGTTGTAAGCTAACCTTTAAACGTTGGGATCTAAAATTTATTGATGCGATCTACTGGCTTACAGCATGATTTTTAAACAAAAAATTGATTATTTACCTCCTTTATGTAATTCATAGGTATAAATCTCCCGGCCCAATGCGGCCAAAAAAGGGATTCCAATGGTATCGTAATCATAGGTATCGTCATTGAAAATTCCGTCACTATTAACAAGGACGGTGGCGGTCAGGATAAACTCCACTTCGTTTTTTTCATCATGAATATAGGCACAGTCGGTCAGGGTGCCATAGGCGTAACCGACCTTGTTGTAGATTTTTATGGTATCGGGGATGTCTTCCTGACTATCGCCGAACATTAGGAATTTTACATAACTATCGTAATATTCCTTGGCATCATAACCGGCCTCCCTCGGTAATTTTTGCATGGCCTCAAGAATGAACTCCCTTTGGGCCTTGCTTATATAAAAACGTTCATTTTCCTTAAAGGCTTCAGGAAAGATAAGTCGTTTCATAACGCCATGTTGTGCGTTGATGGGGTATCGGTTTTTTAGGGCAAAGTCAAAGGGCTCATGGATCAAGACATCTTCCTCATAAAAACCAATACCTTTCCTGATCCTATTCATTTTCAAAGGTTCAACGGTCGTGTTTATAGTGCCTTCCAACATGGTGGTTGTACTGTCATTCAGGTATATGACGAGCGGGGTAGTCGTAATGACATAGGCATCGTCGGTTGATAAACGATGCGATATACGCACGGAATCGATACCTTTATGTTGCAATGCATTGTTGATGGCATCCTGTCCTAAAAATTCAAACAATCGATTATTGGCCCTATTGTCACTGACCGCAAAAATTTTAATGATGTCAGCAGCGAACGTGGTTTCTACGGAATCCCCTTCGATATAAAAACGGGTGTCCCTATGAAGCGAATCCAATTGGTTGAGTTTTTCCAACGCCAAAACCGCGATGGGTAATTTAACGGTACTGGCTGGATAGAAATAATTGGAATCATTCACCTGAAAATCATAATCTTCAAAAAGAACACGGCCCTGATCTCTCTTTATTTCTGTAAATTTAATTTGCACTTCGAACTGATCCAAACTATCAACGACGCGTTTTATATTCGGATCTGTTGAAGCCAAAGCAACTTCAAGGGGATTGGTCGATTTCGGGTTTTCCTCACAGGCAACTAGCAATCCTAAAAGAAAAATGGAAAAAAATAATTTATGGTACATTGGCTGGTGTAAAACTGGATTATGGGTTTAATCTTTGTACAGTTCAGCACGGTGTGGTTTTAAGGCATCACGAACCATGATCATGTGGTTTTCTTCAACGACCATAAAGGCATAGCTATACATTTCGTTAATCTGTTGGTTTCCGGTAATAGGGGGTTGCAGTTTTTCCGCTTTCATGTATTCCTTTAAATGAAGTTCATGATGTTCCGCAGTCTTTGCGGCCGTCGGACCTCGAAAGTCCCAAATGAGTTTGATTTTACGGTTCATATTCTTTGATTATTCCTCGATGGGCCATTAGCGAACCCTAAAGTACTTCTTTTTGGATATTTGTGCCAAGGTTATGTTCTTTCTACCCAATTTTCATTGTACGGGTATAATTTAGGGGGCTTGCCCTAATGCCGCAAAACCTATTGGGAAGTTAGGTTTTCCACCGGATTTTGTAATTCAGGATCACATCGGTGTAAAATGTGTTAATGAAAGCCTATATAACTTGTTTAACATGAAGTAATTCTTAATTTTGCTGGATGTTTTTTAGATTCAAAAGTTTGCGCCCCAAAGGATATTCCTGGATGGTTTTGGCCCTCTTTGTGGTCTCCTGCAATTCGTTATGGAAGGACAATTCCGATGAACAGCCCATTGCCAGGGTAGGGGAATTGTATTTATTCAAGGAAGACATTGCACCACTTTTGAGCAATACCATGAGTAAGGCCGATAGCGCTTCGTTTGTTACTGATTATATCAACAATTGGGCGTCAAAACAATTATTGCTGTCAAAGGCCAAAATCAATCTTTCAGAAGACAAACTCGGTGAATTCGATGCCTTGGTAGAAACCTATAGAACCGATTTATACACCCGTGCCTACAAAGAGGCCTTGGTACAACAAGGGAGTGATTCGGTTATTAGCCAAACCCAACTGGAGACCTTTTATGAGAAAGAAAAGGAAAACTTTAAGCTCAAGGAAAAATTGATCAGCCTACGATTCATTCATTTACCACCTCAGTTCATGAACAAGGAATCTGTCGTTGAAAAATTAAAGCGTTTCAAGGAAGATGATATCCGCTATTTGGATTCGATCGGGGTGCAGTTCAAGAAACTGAACTTCAATGACTCTATTTGGGTCACGGCATCTAGGATACGGGATGAAATTCCGCTTTTAACCCTTGATAATCAGGACCGATACTTAAAAAAATCACAATTTTTTGAATTGCAGGATTCATTAGGGGTATATTTGGCAAAGATAACGGGAGTGCTCGAAATCAATGACATTGCTCCCTTGTCCTATATAGAACCATCCATTCGGCAAGTGCTTCTGAACCGCAGGAAATTGGACTATATTCGAAAATTGGAAACAGAGATAATAGATGAAGCTATTAAAGAAAAAGAATTCGAAGTCTATGCGCAAGACAAGTAAGATTACCCTATTCACATCCCTTTTGTTACTTTCGGCAAGTGCCATTTCACAGGTACCCGATGAGATTCCGGATACGCAGATCGAACCGCCCCAAACCGAATTGGAAGCTGATCGTGGTATCGTCAAGGACTCAACCACCAATTTCAAAAAATTGAAACTCGATGGTATTGCCGCGGTGGTAGGGGATTATGTCATTTTGGAATCCGATATTGAGAAAACCTTGATCGATTTGAAGAGTCAAGGCGCGATGTCTGAGGATATCACACGCTGTGGATTATTGGGTAAATTGATGGAGGATCGCTTGTATGCCCATCAAGCTGTACAGGATAGTTTACTGGTATCGGATGATGAGGTGAGTATGACCACTGAAAGACAGATTCAATCCTTTGTCGCCCAAATGGGCTCCATGGAGAAACTGCTTAAATTCTACAAAAAGGAAAGTGAGGCCAGTTTACGGGAAGACATCAATAAAATAAACAAATTACGGATGCTTTCGGAAAAAATGCAGAATAGCATTGTTTCCGAAATAGAGATCACCCCAGAGGAGGTGCGACAGTTCTTCAACAAGATACCCGAGGATCAACGGCCGGTTTTTGGTGCGGAAATGGAGATTTCCCAGATCATAAAACAGCCTAAGGCCACGGAAGCGGAAAAACAGAAGGTCATCGATAAGTTGAATGCCATAAAAGCCGATGTTGAGGACAATGATGCCAAATTCAGTGTTAAGGCGATTTTATACTCCCAAGATCCCGGTTCTAAATCCAAAGGAGGGTTTTACAGCATTACCAAGGATACCGGTTTTGATAAGACCTTCAAGGATGTTGCCTTCAGTCTTCAGGAAGGGGAGGTTTCGGATCCGTTTGAAACGATGTTTGGGTATCACTTGATCTACATTGAAAAGATCCGGGGCCAAGAGCTCGATTTAAGGCATATTCTTATTACCCCTGAGATTTCCCAGGAATCATTGGATGCGGCCAAGAGCGAATTGGATAGCATACGCAAGCATATCATCGAAGGTAAATTTACCTTTGCCGATGCTGCGCGTAATTTTTCCGATGAAAAGGAAACCAAGTTTGATGGTGGTTTATTAAGGAATCCTATTGATTACGGTTCTAGGTTCGAATTGACCAACATGGATCCCGCACTCTATAATCAGGTACGTAATCTTAAAGATGATGAGATCTCGTATCCAATTTTAGAACAAGATCCAAGAGGAGGCGGACCAAAATACAAACTATTACAGGTAACCAACAGGTATAATGAACATGTGGCCGATTTTGCCAAGGATTATACCCGGATCCAAGAGTTGGCTCTTAGGGAGAAGCAATTCAATGCCATTAAAAAATGGATGGCCGAACATATAGATGATACCTACATTAGCGTAAATGACTCCAATAAAGGGTGCGAATTCGAGAACAACTGGGTAAAGGAGTAAAAGGGTATGTCAGACGTCACCGCTATTAATCAACTTGTACAAAAGCATGCTGCCCTTAAAAAGGAAATAGCCAAGGTCATAATAGGCCAAGAAAACGTAATCGACCTTATTCTATTGTCGGTGTATACAGGGGGGCACTCTTTGTTGATCGGCGTTCCCGGACTGGCGAAAACCTTGATAGTAAATACCATTGCGAAAACATTGGGGCTCGATTTTAAAAGAATTCAGTTTACACCCGACCTAATGCCCAGCGATATTTTGGGAAGTGAGATTCTTGATCAAAACCGTAATTTCAAATTCATCAAAGGTCCTGTTTTTTCGAATATCATCCTAGCGGATGAAATTAACAGAACCCCTCCAAAAACGCAGGCCGCCTTGTTGGAAGCTATGCAGGAAAGAGCGGTGACCATAGCCGGAAAACAGCATAAACTCGAATTGCCCTATTTTGTTTTGGCCACACAAAACCCAATAGAACAAGAGGGAACCTATCCGTTACCTGAGGCACAATTGGATCGTTTTATGTTTGCCATAGAATTGAAATATCCATCAATAGAAGAGGAAATTGCTGTTGTCAAAGCCACGACATCAGACAATACGATCAAGATAAACGCGCTATTCAACGCAGCCGAAATATTGGAGGTACAGCATTTGATACGCCGAATCCCCGTACCTGATAATGTGGTGGATTATGCGGTTAACCTCGTAAGTAAAACAAGACCCGGTTTAGATACGGCTCCTGATTTCATTAAACAGTATCTCGATTGGGGAGCGGGACCAAGGGCTTCACAAAATTTGATCCTTGGTGCGAAGGCCCATGCTGGGGTACAAGGTAAATTTTCGCCTGATATTGAGGATGTACAGGCCGTTGCCATGGGAATTCTTCGTCATCGCATTATCAAGAATTATAAAGCGGAAGCAGAGGGCATTTCTGAGGAGGACATCATCCAGAGGTTGTTTTAACCTGTGATTTAAGAGGTTATCAAAGGAACACTTTTCCACCTTTTTGGTAATTGGTCGACCCCGTAATTATCAAATTGTGAAAATCATGCTAATCCTTGTGTAAAAATTTTATTTGCCACATGGATTTTCTTACTTTCGCCTAAGTACTATAACACTAAATATTCTATATAATGGCATTTGATATCGAAATGATCAAAAGTGTTTACTCCAAGATGGCAACCCGGGTTGACAAAGCCCGTGACATAGTCGGTAAACCACTTACCCTGTCTGAGAAAATTTTATACGCCCATCTATGGGATGGTGCTCCTACCAAGGCATTTGCGCGAGGTAAGGATTATGTAGACTTTGCCCCTGACCGAATTGCATGTCAGGACGCAACGGCTCAAATGGCACTTTTACAGTTTATGCAGGCGGGTAAGCCAAAAGTTGCGGTGCCAACAACGGTGCATTGCGATCATTTGATTCAAGCCAAAAGTGGGGCAGTCGCCGATTTAAAAGTAGCAAATACAAGCAGTGCGGAGGTTTTCGATTTTTTGGAATCGGTATCTAATAAATATGGTATTGGTTTTTGGAAGCCTGGTGCCGGTATTATCCACCAAGTGGTCTTGGAAAATTATGCATTTCCTGGCGGTATGATGATCGGAACTGATTCCCATACGGTGAATGCCGGTGGATTAGGAATGGTCGCCATCGGTGTCGGTGGTGCCGATGCAGTGGATGTAATGGCCGGTATGGCTTGGGAATTGAAATTTCCCAAATTGATCGGGGTGAAACTGACAGGAAAGATATCGGGGTGGACCTCTGCTAAGGATGTGATTTTAAAAGTGGCAGGTATCCTTACCGTAAAAGGGGGTACAGGTGCTATCATCGAGTATTTTGGGGATGGTGCAAAAAACCTTTCGTGTACCGGTAAAGGGACCATTTGTAATATGGGTGCCGAAGTGGGGGCCACTACCTCAACGTTTGGCTATGACGATTCTATGGAACGTTATCTAAGGGCCACCGATCGCAGTGAGGTGGCAGATGCCGCCAATGCCATAAAGGAATATCTAACGGCAGATGATGAGGTCTATGCCAATCCAGAACAATATTTCGACGAACTCATAGAAATCAATTTAGATGAACTGAGACCACATTTGAATGGTCCCTTTACGCCCGATTTGGCAACACCTGTCGGCGAATTGGGTGACAAGGCAAGAAAAAATGGGTGGCCACTTCAGGTCGATTGGGGATTGATCGGTTCCTGTACCAATTCCTCCTATGAGGATTTATCGCGTGCAGCCTCTATCGCGAAGCAAGCAGTCGTCAAGAAAATAAAACCAAAATCGGACTTTGGAATAAACCCAGGTTCGGAACAAATACGATTTACCGCCGAACGGGATGGGTTACTCGAAACATTCGAGGATTTAGGGGCTACGGTCTTTACCAATGCGTGTGGACCCTGTATTGGTCAGTGGGATCGTAGCGACCTGAAAGGTGATGAGAAAAATACCATTGTTCATTCGTTCAACCGTAACTTTTCTAAACGGGCCGATGGCAACCCGAATACGCATGCTTTTGTCGGTTCACCGGAAATGGTCGCTGCAATTGCGATTTCTGGGCGTTTGGATTTCGACCCTATGAACGACACGTTGATCAATGAAGATGGTGAAGAGGTGAAACTCGATGAACCGATGGGGATAGAGCTTCCACCTAAAGGATTTGCTGTTGAGGATGCCGGTTATTTGGCACCTGATGCAGATGGGTCTAAGGTTGAGGTCAAAGTAAGTCCAACGTCGGAACGGTTACAATTGCTAGAGCCTTTCGAACCTATTACACCAGAACAATTGCAAGGGGTGAAATTGTTGATCAAGGCTTTTGGTAAATGTACGACAGACCATATCTCAATGGCGGGACCATGGTTGAGGTTCCGTGGACATTTGGATAATATCGCCAACAATACCTTAATAGGTGCTGTCAACGCATTCAATAAAAAGACCAATTTTGTCAAGAATCAATTGACAGGGGAATACGGTGGCGTTCCTGATACGCAAAGGGCTTATAAAGCCGCTGGTATTAAATCGATTGTTGTGGGCGACCATAACTATGGGGAAGGGTCTTCAAGGGAACATGCAGCCATGCAACCAAGACATTTGGGTGTTGCGGCGGTGCTGGTAAAATCTTTTGCCCGTATCCATGAAACCAACCTAAAGAAACAAGGCATGTTGGGATTGACCTTTGCCAAGGAAAGCGATTATGATCTGATCCAAGAAGATGATACCTTCAACTTTGTTGATATTGCGGATTTCGCACCTGGCAAACCTTTAACGATAGAAGTTGTTCATGCGGATGGCAGTACGGATACCATAATGGCGAACCATACGTATAACGAATCGCAAATTGGTTGGTTCAAAGAAGGATCTGCACTGAATGTCATTAAAAGGGAAAATGCGGCCTAATGTACTAGCAGTTAGAAGTGCATTTCCGGTGTTTTCAAGTATTATAATTTAAATGATAAAAACTCCCGATTTTCGTCGGGAGTTTTTTAGTTTTGGACAAACCCCCTTAAGATGGCAATCAAAAGAAAAACTGCGCTTAATGTCTTGCTATTCGCCTTTATTTTAGCCTTCTTCGTAACTCCGTTGGGCCATTTCAGCAAGATTGTATTAAATCGCATCTTTGCCTCAACCCCAGACATTATCGATAAGGCTTCAAGGCAACAATTGACATCGTTTGATTGGAAATTAAAGGACGCCAATTGGGATTATTTTAACCTACAGAAATCGCAAGGGAAAGTAGTGTTTGTCAATTTTTGGGCCTCATGGCAATTACCCTCTGAGGCGCAACTCAGGGGAATACAGCAACTATACGATGATTTTAAGGGGAAGATCGATTTTTATATCATCACCAACGAGGAAAGGCCACCTGTTGAGGAATTCATGCGACTTAAAAAATTCACATTCCCAGTGACTTATCTTATTATCGGGGAGCCTGCCCCTCTCGAGATATTGGAACCCCCAGGAACATATATCATTGATAAGAACGGATATATCGTAGCCAAGGAAGCTGCCATATCCGATTGGGACAATGATAAAATAAGGGGGTTGTTAACCGAGTTGCTTAAATGATGGCTAAATGAAATTTGGTCGGAAACAATACATAAATACTGCCCTTATCATTGGGATTGTTTTATTCCTCTTTACCCCGGTTGGGTTTTATGTCCGTGTTTATGTGGCTAGGTTGTTGTCTTCAAGTGCCTCGGTATTGAAAACCGAATTGCAGCTGTCTGTTGAGAATTACGATTGGGAAATGATGGATGTCAATGGACATACGTTCAATTTCGAACGGGCAAGGGATAAAGTGGTACTTATTAACTTTTGGGCCACATGGTGTCCTCCCTGCGTTGCTGAAATGCCGAGTCTTCAAGGTTTGTATGATGATTATGGTGATAAAGTGGTGTTTCTGTTCATTGCAGAGGATAGCGCGGAAAAGGTGACTTCCTTTATGGATAAAAAAGGATATGACTTGCCCGTGTATTATTCAAAAACCGAAGCACCCGATTTACTTTTGGCAAAGTTGCTTCCTACTACCTATGTATTGGACAAGAATGGAAAGATCATCATCGCTGAAACGGGGGCTGCCGACTGGAACAGTGAAAAAGTAAGAAAGATTCTCGACGGTTTACTTACTGAATAATCTTTTACTTTTTAAAGTATTTAAACGGAACGAACAACATGCCAAAACATTCACCCTTTTCCTTACCCAAATGTTTATGATGTATTTTATGGGCTCTTCTAACTCCTCTTGCATACCAGTTGTTGGCATTTCTGAACATTTTAAAACGTTGGTGTATGAAAATATCATGGACCAGGAAATAGGTCGCCCCGTAGGCCATAATACCTAAGCCAATGGGCCATCCATACCAGAAATCCGTATTCGCCCCGGTGTAGAAAAATGAGATACTTACTACGGCATAAAATATAAAGAAAGTATCGTTACGTTCAAACCAGGAATCATGGTCTTTTTTATGGTGGTCCTGGTGTAAACTCCATAAAAAGCCGTGCATAATATATTTATGGGTAAACCAGGCCATGAATTCCATAAACAAAAACACAAGAAAAAATATAACTATACCGATCACTATGTTCATATCATACCAAATTTAATTTTAATTTGACATAAGACCTAGCCAAAAGACCGAATTTTTGATAATCGGGGACCCTGATCCTGGTTTGTCGTATTAAGGTCGAAGGGGTATTTTCCAATTTCATCAATAAGCGATAGTAATATTTATAGGCGGTATATACCCCAAATTTTGCTTCCCTTGGTAGTTGTTGTATCCCTTTGAGGCTCTTTTGAAAATCCTCCTTGATTTCATTAATGATGCGCTTTTTAGAATCCTCATCCAGTTCATTTAAATTGGTGTTTGGGAAATATGAGCGATGCAATTCCTCGAAATCGGATTTCAAATCCCGTAAGAAGTTTACTTTTTGAAACGCTGAACCTAATGACATTGCCGAATCTTTCAACCTTTCGTATTCATCCTTATCCCCTTTGACGAAGACCATTAGACACATGAGTCCGACCACATCGGCCGAACCATATATATAGTCCTTGTATTCCTTGTCGGTAGAATACTTTGTTTTGGTCAAATCCATTCGCATACTTTTCATAAAAGATTCCACCAAATGGTGGGGTAGCCCATATTTATGGTAGGTGTGTTGAAATGAATTCAAGATGGGGTTGAGGCTGATTTTGTGGGTAAGGGCAGTTGCTAGGCTTTTTTCAAAATCATTGAAAAGCTCTTCGGTTGGATATTCGTGAAAACTATCCACAATTTCATCGGCAAATCGAACGAAACCGTAAATGTTGTAAATATCAGATCGTATTGATGTACCCAACATTTTTGTGGCAAGTGCAAATGAAGTGCTGTAATTCTTGGTCACGAGCTTACTGCAATCATAGGATATTTTGTCGAACAATGCCTTCATGTACTATTTTATCTTTTATTTTTGATTAATTCTGACACCAATTTGCCCGAAATAAGGGAAGGTGGAACCCCCGGACCTGGAACGGTCAATTGTCCTGTAAAATACAGATTTTTTACCTTTTTGCTTTTTAATTTAGGCCGTAAAAATGCGGTCTGTGACAACGTGTTTGCCATGCCGTAGGCATTGCCTTTATATGAATTGTATTTCTCAATAAAATCATTGACGCAAAAGGAATCATAAAAAAGGATATGATCCTTGACCTTTTGATTTGTTCTGTCCTCGAGCCGTTGCATGATAAGGTCAAAATATTGTTTTCGAAGCACAGGTGTATCCTCAAGGCCGGGGGCAATGGGTATTAGAAAGAACCCGGTCTCGCAATGCTCAGGGGCCATAGTCCCATCGGTAATAGATGGAAAGTTGGCATAGAACAATGGGGCTTCTGGCCATTTTGGGTTGTCATAAATATCATACGTATGCTGTTCAAAGTCGGTATCGAAAAATAGATTGTGATGTTCAACGTTATCTAATTTTTTATCAAAACCAATATAGAACAATAAGGACGAAGGTGCAAAGGTCCGTTGGTCCCAATAGTGTTCACTGTACTGCCGATACTGTTTGTCAAGTAAGGTTTCCGAATGATGGTAATCGGCCCCGCTTAATACAAAATCTGCATCTATTTGTTCGGTATTCGTGGTGATGCCTATGGCTTTACCCGCTTCAACCCGAATCTTTTCCACAGGGCAATTGGTATGGAATTGAACACCCAATTCCAATGCCAATAAGTGCATGGCCTTAACGATTTCATACATGCCACCTTCTGGATGCCAGGTTCCCAACCCAAAATCCGCGAAATTCATAAAACTATAAAAAGAGGGGGTATTGCTTGGTTTTGCCCCCAGAAAAAGCACAGGGAATTCCAAAGTGGATATCAGTTTCGGGTTCTTGAATTTCTTCCTGACTTCACCACTGATGGTTTTGAAAAATTGGTCTACCTTCATTATGGTGTCCTTTGTGACCAATTCAAAGGGGGATAACCCGGGTTTTAGCACCACTTTGTTAATTGCGATGTCGTAGTTTTCTTGCGCTTTAGAAATGAATTTCTTAAGATGTACGGCACTTCCTTTTTCAATTCTTTCGAACTCCTCACAGATTTTGTCCATGGAGTCCCCGATAGTAATAGTATCATCAGAAAAGAAGATTTTATATGCCGGGCTTAATTTATGTAAGGTGTAATAGTCACTGGTCTTCTTTCCGAAATCGGAAAAGAAGGTGTCAAAAATGTCGGGCATCCAATACCAACTGGGACCAAGGTCAAACGTAAAACCTTCCTTGACCATTTGACTTGCTCTACCTCCAATAGTGTCGTTTTTTTCATAAACAGATACATCATAACCCCATTTGGCCAGATAACATGACGCTGATAGGGAAGAAAACCCTGAACCTATGATGACAACTTTTCTGCTCATTTAAAATACTTTTTCTATGTAGGTTTATTGAATGACTTCTTCAACGAAATGCTCAATGGAACCAAATGTATCGATATTCTCCGGTAAATCCCCGGCTTCTATTAATTCTGTCTGTCTTCCTAAAAGCAAAACTTTCGAACCTTTTTGTTTTCGAATCGATAAGGACAATTCTTCAAGGTACTTCCCTATTTTTTCCTGTGCTGGGGCGACTGTAAAGTACGATACAAAATTGGCATTTTCAACCAAACCAAGGAGTTCGCCCAAATTATCCAAAGGTATCGATTGCCCAAGGTAAATGGATTTGTACCCATGAAGGAGAATTTCATAATTAAGGTATAATAATCCTATTTCATGAATTTCACCCTCAGGCAAGTAAAGAATGAAGGTTTTGTCTGTTTTTGTGGGTTCTGTGAGTTGTAATTTCTCGATATTGACGAGAATTTTCTGTTTGATCAAACCCGTGATAAAATGTTCATGGGCGGGAGTAATCGTATCTGTCTGCCATAATAAGCCAAGTTCATGGAGCAACGGAATAAAATAGTCCTTGAATATTTCACGGAAGGGATAGTCTGCCAAGAGACTATTGAATGTTTGTGCAAACCGTGTTTGGTCAAAATTTATCATGGCCATTTTAAAGGCATTCAATACATGGTTCTTATTGTTTTGAACCGCCATGATTTCTTGCACTTTAATCGGTATTTCAGTTTCTTTCAGTTGGGCGATTTTAGATATTTTATAGCCATTGTTGTACAACAGCGTAATGTTCAATAGTTTTTGTAGACTGCCCAGACTATAGGTTCTTATATTGGTCGTGGTCCTTTCAGGGGAAAGCAGCTTGTATCTTTTTTCCCAAATACGTATCGTATGGGCCTTTATCCCCGTAAGGTTTTCCAAATCGCGGATGCTGAAATACTTCTTTATATTGTTCATCTTTTAAAAAAAAAGTTTAAACAAATATAGAATATATTTAATATGGTTTCTAAAAAGTAAAGTTAAAATGTTGATTTACTCCCTTTAAATATAAAAACGATCCTTGGTAAAGCTATGATGGGTGGGGTATGTACCCACGACTGAAGACATAGGCTTCAGAATATAGTATGTAGACAAAGTACTTCATAAAAAAAAAGCTTCCCTTTTAAAAGGAAGCTTAAGTGCCTACGACTGGACTCGAATGCTGACGCTCCGGTCAGCACCCTGACTTCTGCAGGGCAGAACGTCAGGGCCAGCCTATACTTTAAGTCTCTTTCGAGTATTTTTCAATGAATGCCCGGATGCGTTCTTTGGAAAGGTTCTTGAGTTTTCTTTCAAGTGCCATGACTTCAGCTCTGCTCTTCTTTTCGGTATACCATACAAGTTTCCAGGGCCGATACCGTGCCGTGGCCATTTCTTGTCCCGCATTATGGCGCCTTACCCTTTCATGAACATTGTTGGTCTGCCCTTTATAATAGGTATCGAAGGTTTCCGAGTATAGTATGTAAGCAAAGTACTTCATAAAAAAAAGCTTCCCCTTTTAAAGGAAGCTTAAGTGCCCACGACTGGACTCGAACCAGCACGTCCTTGCGAACACTACCCCCTCAAGGTAGCGTGTCTACCAATTCCACCACGTGGGCAAAAAATTGGTGTGCAAATATAGGAAGCCCTAATTGAAGATAAAATTTATTGATGTATTTATTTTTAACCAGATAAAGGAGTCAGGACCCGAGATGGTAAATATCTTCCAATAGGGTCATGGATCCATTGGCGTTACGGATTTTCAAATCGTACCGAATTTGTATCGGGGTTCCTAGGGGACAGTGGTAATAAATAAGCCAGGCATCGGCTTCCTTAACACCGATACACCCATTCGAATAGGCTTTTTGTAACGTTTCTGGGTTCGTTGTGGGATGAATCAATTGCCCATTTTTGATACCGTTGATCTCCGTTTCCAACCAAGGTATCTGCGGCATCAAAGTGGTGCTGCCATCATCCCTTCTCGTATATTGAAATTTCTTACCCGTAACGGGATTATAAAAAGCTGGATTTTTTCTAAATCCGACGATATGTCCTTTCCCGGTCTTTGTTTTTAGATCGGTAATCTTATCTGCCATTTTCAGGTATTTTGATCTATTCTGGCCAATTCTAATGGGAACCGATAGAAGTAATGAAGAATCCTGATAGATCCGTAACGTATATTCCGGTAGGTTGACGTCGATCCATGTTTTTGCAAAGGCTTCCAAAATGGATTTAGCTTCCTGTGTGTCGGGAACCAATAGGGTGTCGATAGGTCGTAAAACGATCATGCTACGTTGGTCAAAGATAAAGGAGTCCCTCTTGATCATTGTATAATAATCGGTATGGGCCAGGGTATCTATGATCCACGGATTGGCATTGACAAGCACATGTTCGGAGAGCGGATAATCGGTGAGGCTATCATAGGTGCAAATCAAGGAATCCATAAAATCGAAATATCCTGCAATGCGAATGGTATCTTCAATGGCAATTGTTGTGTTCAACTCAGGTTTTTCCATAAAAACCTCGGTCGATATCAAATTTTTTATTTCGGAAGGTCCTTTCACTTCTACCAATTTGGCAATGGTGAGGGCAATCAAGAGTATTGATAGCAACGTTAGGGTATATGCTAGTCTTTTTGACATTGGGTCGAAAGGTATTTTCTCAGGGTTTGGTATTCCCATCAAAGTGATGGGTGTCATTAATGACATAATACCCCATTTCGAGTAATTCCTTTCTGACCATTTCAAGCGTAGGGTGCTGCCCGTATTCAAAAGAAATCAATCCTTTTTCCCGGTCGACCTCTACATGCCATACCTGTTTCAGATTAAGAAGTCTTCCCATAATTTCCTTGATATTCAATTCATGGGACGACTGTTGTATCTCGAAGGTTGTTCTCATGGTTTTTTATTTCTTGCTACTAAGATATTTCATGTTGGGCATATTCGAAATGAGCTACATCATAGGTGTCCCCGATTACCCGGATACCATAGGCGGGTATGACCACGGTCATTTAAAAAAAGGGACATACGGACTACATTTGAAGTGAACTTTTTGAACACCTTTGGTAATGGACCAAGTATTTCGATCGTATAAAAAGATCAAGCAGTTCTTTATGGAGATAGGGGAGTTGTCCTATTTTGCCAATAGGTATTTTAAAGAAGTCTTTAAGCCTCCATGGGAATTCAAGGAGTTGCTAAGGCAATGTTTCCAAATGGGTAATAGGTCACTGGTACTTGTCGGGGTTACCGGATTTATTATAGGATTGGTATTGACTTTACAATCGAGACCAACGTTAATGGAATTTGGTGCCGTATCATGGATGCCCAATATGGTGGGTATATCCATAGTTAGGGAAATTGGCCCTGTAATTACTGCATTGATATGTGCTGGCCGAATTGCTTCGGGTATTGGGGCGGAATTGGGTTCGATGCGGGTAACCGAACAGATCGATGCCATGGAAGTCTCAGGAACCAATCCTTTTAAATATTTAGTGGTTACCCGAATAACGGCCACAACCCTAATGCTTCCGTTATTGGTGATATTTGGGGATACAGTGGCTTTATATGGTTCTGCCCTGGTAGAAAACCTCAAGGGCGACGTGTCATTCCAACTGTATTTCAATACGGTTTTTGATGCCCTTGAATTCGGTGATTTGGTACCCGCCACGATCAAGTCCTTTTTCTTTGGATTTACAATAGGTCTGGTCGGTTGTTACAAAGGATATTATAGCAAAAAAGGAACGGCAGGGGTTGGCATTGCTGCAAATACAGCAGTGGTAACGGCATCCCTACTTCTTTTTGTGGTTGACTTTATTGCCGTTTTCATAACGGACATTTTTTATGAATTATAATATGAACGAACAGGAGCACATAGTACCTCCAAATGAGCTATCGGCAACGAAGGAAATCGTCATCGAAATTCGCGATTTGCGCAAGAGCTTTGGGGATAACCATGTGTTGAACGGATTTTCAATGACACTTTACAAGGGTGAGAATCTTGTGGTCATGGGCAAATCAGGTTCTGGAAAATCGGTAATGATCAAATGTTTGGTAGGTTTGATGCAGCCCGATAGTGGTTTTCTTTCGGTCATGGGCAAGGAAATCAAGTCGTTGGACCGTAAAACATTGGATGCCCTGCGTTCGGATATCGGATTTTTATTCCAGGGTAGTGCACTTTATGATTCGATGACAGTTCGTGAGAACCTTGAATTCCCCTTGCGAAGGCATAAAGAAAAGTTGGGCAACATACAGGATACGACCCCATTGGTCATGGAAGCATTGGAAAATGTAGGATTGGCCCACACTATGGATCTGATGCCGGTCGAACTTTCAGGGGGAATGCAAAGACGCATAGCCTTGGCCAGAACCTTGATTTTAAAACCTAAAATCATATTATATGATGAACCCACCAGCGGGTTAGACCCAATAACGGCCAAGGAGATCATTCAACTTATGCGTAGCATACAGGAAATGTATGGCACTTCTTCCCTGATCATTACCCATGATGTGGATTGTGCCAGGGTAATTTCAGAACGCATGGTACTCTTGGTAGGTGGGGTGAACTATGCCGAAGGTTCCTATGCCGAACTTTCGAGATCAACGGACCCAAAAGTAGAGGCATTCTTTAAAAAATAAGATCATGGCAAAAACAACAATGGAAAATATAAAACTAGGGGTATTCGTGTTCATAGGAACCGCCTTGCTCGTCTTGGCGGCTTACTTGATAGGAAATCGACAAAACATGTTTGGCGAGACCTTCACCATAAGTGCGGTATTCAAAAATGCCAACGGACTACAAAAAGGTAACAATGTGAGGTTTTCAGGCATTAATGTCGGTACTGTTAGGAATATGGAAATGGTGAATGATACTACCATTCGCGTGTATATGGTCATCGAAAAAAAAATGCAACCACATATCAAAAAAGATGCTGTTGCCACAATTGGATCCGATGGCTTGGTGGGTAGTATGATCCTAAATATTATTCCAGGGAATGGCACGGCGTCCACCATTTTAGAGGGGGATGAATTACGATCCTACAGCCGTATAGCTACACAGGATATGTTAAGCACCCTGAATACAACCAATGAAAATGCGGCTATTTTAACCTCGGATCTATTGAAAGTGACCCAAGCATTGACAAAAGGAAAGGGTACCCTGGGCAGATTGTTGAACGATACCCTCATGGCGACCAATTTAACGAATACGATTAACAATTTAAATGATGCCAGTCGCAATGCGGATCTTACGATTCAGAAATTGAATACGATGCTCGATCAGGTCGATTTTGAAAAAAGTGTAGCCGGGGTCCTTTTGAACGATTCGCTGAATGGGTTGAAAATTCAGGACCTAATTACCAATTTCGAGCAATCGGGAAATGAAATAGCAAGAATGACCCAAAATTTGGATACCATTATCGGTGATTTCAAAGAAGGCAAAGGAGCTATTGATTACTTGACCCATGATACGGCATTGGTAAAAAGCTTAGATACCACCTTAAAAAATATTGAAGCGGGATCGATTAAATTCAATGAGAATATGGAGGCCCTGAAACATAATTTTCTAACACGACGGTATTTCAGGAAATTGGCGAAAAAAGAAGAAAAAGAAAAGAAAAAGAATGAACACCCTTGAATTATGGTTTTAGGCTGTATTTGATTATCTTAAGGGAAAGGAAGGTTTGGCCTTCGATATTGATATAACATAAATAAAAAGATAAAAATGAGCTACTATTTTAACAAAACACTGAAGAATGTAACTTTCGATGAGGTCATAGCGAAAACAACACAGGCGCTAAAGGAAGAAGGCTTTGGGATACTTACCGAGATCGACCTCAAAACCACATTAAAGAAAAAACTGGATGTCGATTTTCCGAACTATATGATTTTAGGGGCCTGCAATCCATCATTTGCTTATCAAGCCCTTCAGGCAGAGAATAAAATCGGAACCATGCTTCCCTGCAACGTAATTGTCCGTGAAACGGATAATGGGGCTATAGAAGTGGCGGCTGTGGACCCGATTGCATCTATGATGGGCGTTAAAAACGATAAATTGGGAGGTATTGCCGAGGAAGTAAGGGACAAGTTAAAAAAAGCCATCGCTACACTTTAGGTTGTTTTGGGGTCTATCTGCGCATTGAAAGCTTCATCATGTGGTTTCTTACTGGAAGTACACAAGGCCTGAAATGAATACAGGGATATCCCAACACCTCCCATTCCTGGGAGGAGCTATGGATATTTTTCTCCCTAATAGATTAGAGATCAACTGAAGCGCTAAAACAAAATCATAGAACAAATTGGCATTAGCGCATATTGATCTTTAAAAAAAACCATCAGTGAGGTGATCTAGAGGTATTTAAGCTTTGTTCCTGAACATAATTGTCGTAACTTTAAAAGAAGGTTATCCCAATTATTTTAAAGGTATAAGCTTCATTTTTGTGCAATTTTAGGTTGAATGGGTTTTGATACAAAAACAATCCTTTTAGAGCACCCTTTTTGGTGTAATGATCGGTCACTGAAAATATAACGTAACAGCAATATTATGAATCCAATAGCATTATTTGCCATTATTATGGTTGTGGTCCTGTTTGCAGGAATCCGAATTGTTTTCGAATATAAAAGAGCATTGAAATTCCGTTTTGGGAAGTATGTAAAAACCCTTCAGCCCGGTTTTCGTTGGATCATTCCTTTTGTAGAGACCATTCAGGTGGTCGATATTCGGGTAATAACGATCAATATCGTGTCCCAAGAAGTAATGACAGAGGATAATGTGCCCTGTAGTATAGATGGGGTGGTGTTTTTTAAGATCAGTGATCCGGAAAAAGCCGTTCTCGAAGTCGAGGAGTTCACCTTTGCCATCACCCAACTTTCCCAGGCGGCCTTGAGGGATGTCTGTGGTAAGGTAGAATTGGATACCATCCTTTCTAAACGGGAGGAAATGGGTAAGAATATCAAAAGTATCGTGGAAACTGAAACCCATCATTGGGGCATTGAGATTATTGATGTAAAGATCAAGGACATTCAACTTCCAGAAAACATGAGGCGTATGATGGCCAACCAGGCCGAAGCCGAAAGATCCAGAAGGGCACGTATTATTCTTGCCGAAGCCGAAAACCAAGCAGCAGCAAAACTTTTAGAGGCAGGTCTTCAAATCGATAAATCACCATCGGCCATTAAGTTGAGGTTATACCAAACGCTATCGAACATTGCGGCTGAAAAGAATTCGACTATTATTTTCCCCTTCCCGGAGGAGGTATTACCCCGGCCCAAGAAAAAGGAAGATTAAAAGGACTAAACATAATGTTTAGTGAATGGGAAGTTCCTCTAAGTGGAACACATTCCAATTTTCATCAACCTTAGTTCTGAACATTTATAGAAATTGAGGCTCCTTTTTCATCGCCCATAAGCATCACTACAAGTTTGCCCTTTTGTGCGGCAAAATGCGTCCCTGTCCCTGCAGTTGTGGTAAAGTTTATTTCAAAGTTATTTTCCTCTAGTTCCTTTTTATAATTTTCAATAGCTTCTTGGGATACGTCCTCAAAGATGACGACCCAATTTTTACCATCAATCATTTCCTGGGTGTTCACTATTACGACCTTACCTTTTGTGAATTCTGGTACATCAGCTGGTATTTCGGAAGGCCATTCGTGTTTGGTCGCATCTGTGGTAAAAGTACCTTCATCGGTTTTGATGACTACCTTATCGTCGGCAATATCAACATCGGCTTTATCACCAATGGACTTCTCGATCAATCTTTCCTGGGTTTTTTCTGCTGCCCTCTTGCAGGAATAAAATAGACCGGTACCCGTAAAGAACACGATCAACGATATTACGAGTTTCATTGAATTTACATGTAACTTTTTCATGTTATTGATTTTATGGATTGCTACCGTGGTTTGATAGGGATAAAACTATGATGTGTACCTATCTTTGGCAATGATATGGATCATTAAAGTAGTTCGAATCAGAACGTTGATTTATTCCAGCTTCGCGAACAATACCATAAAGTTATGTCCCGCTTTTTTGGCACACTTGGGGCAGTAGGCATAATGCACATAGTAATCGTTGGCCTTTTTATGCTGTTGGGCCAAGTACGTATCCATTTGCTTCATGAATTTGGGTACTGCACTAAAGGCCCCATCAAAAACCTTACTTATAAATGTACCTGATAGTGTTATATTTTCAGCTTCCGTTACAGTGTCGGTTACCGAAAGATACAGTTCCGACTTAAATGCACTAGGGTCGTTAAACAATAGTAATATTTCTTCTTTGTCATCGGACAGTTTCTTGGAATCTTCGGCCAACTTCATCATTTGGGTTACTTTTTTTCCTATCATAGGCGGTAATGGAATATGGAATAAGGTTGGGACCGAGGCCTTGATAAACTTCTTTTGGCTCCAATTGAATGTCTTTTCATCCCATTTTTCTGGGTGGAATGTTGGGCAACATTCTTTGATTGCTTGTTCCATGGCTTTCTTTTTAACTAGTTATCCATTACACTTGACTTTTTCTTTTTTTATTGCCCTGAATTTTTTCCTATATTCCTTATCCATCTTTTCCGTGGCATATTGTATGATGAGACGGCCACATTGGTCTTTCCATGTTAACAGGAATTTTTCGATTTCAGAGGGCCACTTTTTCCATAACCCACGTAAAAGGGTCCCAATACCTTTCTGAACATATTCCGATTTATCGAGCATTAAAGGTTCAATAACCGGCAACGCCATTTTTGGTTCCAAGGCCACTTTCAATAATTCAACCATGGTTACTGGGACTGCCCTCCTTTGCCATTCCGAATCGGAGGTAGTCCAGGCTTTTAATTTTTCAAATGTGATTACGTTATCAATCAGGAAGCTAGGGAGCACCAGCATGCATAGAACATCGGTGGTTGCCCAATTGGAGATTCCCATTTTAAACCACTTCCCGATTCGGTCAAAAGTGGCTGAGGTATACTGCAATCTTTCTGAAGCTACAAACGCAATGGCAAAAGATTTTTCCTCGAGTTTTCCTGTTCGCATTAGTGTGTCGCCAAGGTCTAGGTATTCATCGAGCGTCATTTCATTCTTCCAGGCTTTTATCCACAAATCACGCTGTTTTTCAAAAACCTTCGAATCAATGCCGTAACCATCGTAGCCATTTTTAAAATATCTTGCGTATTTCTTTACAATTTCCGGATCTGCATGCTTAATACAGAATTCGTGGATCTCCTTTAATTTTTGTTCGATCATTACCATTGATTTTTGAAAAACCCTATCAGGAACGGTTATGCGTTGTTCCTTAATCCTTTAATTACCAACGGTTTAGAGGTTCAGGTTCAATTTTTTGGTCTCCCATTTATTATCTTTTGTTTTAAAGACAAGCAGATCCTTACCTATCAATTTTGCCCTTAATTCAGGTACCTCATACCTCCTTTTGGCGGTTAAGGCATGCTCCCGTTCTGCTATGGGCCAGACTATTTCACCATTGATATTTACAACAACTTCTGTAAAGATGTATTCAACAATATCCAATTTAATCTCATTTTGGCCTTGGTACATTTCCCTTACATATATGCCTATGGCATTTTCTTGGTCAAATTCAGTGATATTCAAATACTCAGGTTGAATGACCATTTCACCGGAAGTATCGATAAATCCATAGAAAGGAATGTTGTTCACTTTAAGTTGTTGGATCATACATCGTCCGTTCTTGAATTGCGGATAACGAATACCCAATACCCCTGGGATACTGGTATCGGCATTTTGGTTCCAAACCAAATCATCCCTAAAATCAATGACAAGCTTGGCATTTTCATCGATAAAGCCCCATTGGTTTCCAATACGAACTGCGGCTAGCCCTTCGTTAAATGGGGCAATTTCATCATAGGTGGTATTTTCTGTCTGAGCACTGGTGATCAAGGGGAGTATCAATAGCACTATTAGATAGGTGATCTTATTTTTCATTTTTTTGTTTTTAAGGTTTTAGAACATGATATTCGAGTAAATCATGGTTTTTAAATCTTTGGGCAGGCCATCCCGTATATCTTCCATTTCTCCCAAGGAGATATATTTTCTCAGCAATATGAACGTAGTGTCGATATATTGTTCGGCCACATCATCGTTATATTCAAAATCATTGATCGCTGAGGGACCGTCATATTTTCGGACCAGATCTATAAAATCTGCCATTTGTTTGATTTTGGGGCGATCTTTCTTGAGGGTCCATCCGTTTACATAAACGGCCTTCAAGAACATGGGAAATTGCGAAATAAGTTGAAGGGATTCGGTTGTGGGAATAATATCCCTAAGGGCATGTAGTATAGCCGATAATATTCTACCTGCTTTTTTAGTATCGTCGCCAAGGTTCATTTCCTTGGCATAATTCTTTAGGAAGGTGTTGCCTTCTACCGCGTATTGATTGAAGTTTAGTGCCATCGTAAGTTGTTTTAAGTGTTCCTTAAAATTGGCAACTATATCTTTAACTACAAATGATCTATATCAGTTCAAGAGGAATAATGCGAGGGTAAGATGGATAATAAAATTCGTATTCAAGTTATGTTCAGTGCAATTTCGATCATTTCGTTAAAGGAAGATTCCCTTTCTGTTATGGTACTTTGCTCACCGGTTACCAAAGAGTCGGATATGGTAAGGATGGCCAAAGCCTTTATATTGTACTTGGCGGCTATGGTATACAGTCCGGCAGCCTCCATTTCTACACAGAGTACACCATATTTGGCCCATAATTTATACGCTTCCTTGTCGTCTTCATAAAACTCGTCAGCGGAAAGTACATTGCCTGCTTTTATGGGAATTCCTTTTTGACGGGCATATAGGCTGGCACGCATTAGGAGGTCAAAATCAGCTGTGGGCGAGTAATCGGCATTTATAAAACGGGAGTTGTTTATTCCTGAGGTCGTGGAGGCAGCCATGGCTAAAACGATGTCCCTGACCTTAATGTCTTTTTGATAGGAGCCTGCCGAACCTACTCTTATAATATTCTTGACATTATAATCATTGATGAGTTCATGGTAATAGATCATTGCGGAAGGTATGCCCATACCACTTCCTTGTACGGAAACCCTCTTTCCTTTATATAATCCCGTATACCCCAACATACCACGTACCCTATTATAGCAGGATACCTCTTCAAGAAAAGTCTCTGCGATCCACTTGGCGCGCAAGGGATCCCCTGGCATTAAGACCGTTGCTGCGATATCCCCTTTTTTAGCTTCAAGATGTACGCTCATGATTCAGTATTATTTGGTTGATACTAGGTCGATACCTGAAGAGGTTCCGATCCTGGAAACCCCAAGTGAAATATATTTCAAAGCCGTGGTCCTATCCTTTATTCCACCCGATGCTTTTATTCGCGCTTTGTCACCGACGACCTCCTTCATTAATTTCACATCTTCCAAGGTGGCCCCACCAGTCCCAAAACCTGTAGAGGTCTTGACAAAATCAGCACCTGCCTCCACAGCCAATTCGCAAGCCTTGACCTTTTCATCATGGGTGAGATAGCAGGTTTCAATAATGACCTTAAGTACGTTCTGGCCGATTGCTTTTTTGATGTTGGAAATTTCTTGTTTCAGCAACTCAAACTTACCTGATTTTAACCAACCCACATTGATGACCATATCGATTTCATCGGCCCCATTGGCCACACTGTCCTTGGCTTCAAAAATTTTGGCTTCCGAACTCATGGCGCCCAAAGGAAATCCTACGACAACGGCTAATTTTACCGGACTGTTCCCCAGGTGTTTTTTTGCGATTTTGGCATAACAGCCATTGACACAAACCGCTCGAAATTTATAGTCCTTGGCTTCTTGGCATAGTTTTTCAATATCTGAGGGTAGGGCGGTAGGTTTTAAGATGGTATGGTCTATAAAATCTTGTATTTGCATCGGATTGGGTTGTTTTACTGTGAATCGGTTCCATTGGGAATATTGTTCAAAGATACAATACGCGGAGTATTATTTTATGATAATGGTCAGTAAAGCGAATTATGGCGAAGGCTGATCTATATCATGGCTAAATTCTGGCCAAGACTTTAATTTTAAGGATTCGTAAAGGCGCTTTTTATGAAAACAATACTCATACCCACCGATTTTTCTGATAATGCTTGGAACACTATTTCATTCGCGATGCAATTCCTTAAAGGCGAGCGGTGTACCTTTTATTTTTTACATACCTATACCCCTGCGTTTTATCGAATGGATTATATGCTGGGCGGACCTGAATTCAGCGCAATTCCCGACAAAGGCGTAGACGCGTCCATCGAAGGATTGGAAAAGACCTTGAAAGCCGTAAAGGCAAAATTCGGCAATGCGAAACATATTTATGAAACGGTTTCAGCCTTTAATATCTTGACCGATGAAATCAATTCCCTAACGGAAAAAAAAGACATCGATCTGATTATTATGGGCACCCAGGGAGTCTCAGGGGTCAAAGAGATATTTTTGGGAACAAACGCCGTACATGTTATCGGTAAAGCCTCGATTCCGGTGTTGGTAATTCCTTCCGGATATGGATACAAACCCATTGAACGGATACTTTTTTCAGCGGACTATGAGTCAAATTATAATGATAAAGATTTGCATAGCGCGATTGAAATAGCCAAGATGAGCCACGCTGAAATTACCGTGTTGCATATGAAGGAAGCCCATGATCTGACGATAGCCCAAGAACAGAACAAGGCTTTTCTCGGGCGTTGTCTGGCACAGGTTCCACACAGGTTCATAGAGGAAAGCGGTGCCTACGACCCAGCGCGTATAATAACATATTTAGAGAAGCATAATTACGGGTTATTGGTAATGATGAAAAGGAAGCATTCACTCTTTGAACGGGTGATGACCAGACAGCATGTTGACCAAGTTGGTTTTCATGTGCAGCTGCCTTTCTTGGTCATTCCAGATACCCACAATAGTGCAAAATCAAGATTAAAATGAGAAATATTCTGTTGCCCACCGATTTTTCAGACAATGCCTGGAATGCCATTTTTACGGCCCTTAAATTATTTGAGACCAGTGCCTGTAATTTCGTGTTATTGAATACCTATGAACCAAAAATCTCAAACCTATTGGGAAACAAAAGCAAGGAAAGGTTGGGTGTTATTTATGATTCCTTGTCAAAAAACTCAAACGTACAACTTAAGAAGACCCTAGAATATTTAAAGGAAAACCATGCAAGAAGCAATCACAGTTTTACGACGGATTCCATTTCCAGTGACCTTATAAATGCCATTAAAAAAGTGATCGTTGAAAGGGATATTGATTTAATAATAATGGGCACCAAGGGAGCCACAGGGGCTAAAGAGGTTTTTATGGGCAGTAATACGGTACAGGTTATTAAGAAGGTGCGTATGCGACCGATCATGGCCGTTCCTCAGGATTATGATTTCAAGGCGTTGAACAAAGTAATCTTTCCTACAGATTTCTCCCATTCGTATGATAAAATAGAGTTAAAACCATTGATCGATTTAATGGATATTTGGAAGGCAGCGCTTTTGATATTTCATGTAGCACAGGATTATGAATTGAACGACGACCAAGTGAAGCACAAAAAACAACTCGAGAAACGGCTTGATACTCTGGATCATAGTTTCCATACCGTCGAGATGTGGAACACCATCGCCGAGGCGACCAGTGAATTTGCCGCCAAGACGGATGCCGATTTAATTGCATTGATGTATTATTCACATAGTTTTTTGGAAAAATTGACTAGGGAACCGGTGATTCGAAAAATAGGGTTTCATTCAAAAGTGCCGATATTGGTATTGCCTGATATTGGTCTTTGAAAATTTGGCGATTTTCATTTGGGACTTGGTAACCATAGGGGGGTGATTTTGAGAAAATGAAAGAATATCCCTTGGATTTCAACACAAAGCATAATACCGGTCGTAAATTTCATTTACGCCATAAGAAAGCATAAATTTGCATTGAAATTTTTTATTGCTGATGAGCAAAGCCATTTATATTGCCACTACAGAGCCAAATAGTGGTAAATCAATAGTTTCCCTGGGCTTAATGCAACTGCTGTTGGGAAAAGCGGCCAAAGTAGGTTATTTCAGGCCTATTATCGATGATTATCCTGAGGGATTCCAAGACAATCATATCAATACGATACTTTCCTATTTCAATATTCAAATGAAATATGAGGAGGCCTATGCCTGTACCCGTAGCGAGGTAATTCATAAGAACAACCAGAATAAGGAAGATGAAGTCCTTGATAGGATAATCGATAAGTACAAGGCCATCGAAGAGCGTTTTGATTTTGTTCTTGTCGAGGGTACTGATTTTTCTGGGGAAGGTGCCATCATCGAATGGGATATCAATGTCCTTATGGCAAAAAACTTAGGGATTCCCACGATTATATTGGCAAGCGGCGTAGGCAAGACCTTGGATGAGTTGGTGAACAATATTTACATGGCCTACCATTCCTTTACGGAAAAAGGGGTCGAGGTACTTATGGTAATTGCCAACAAAGTGCAACCAGAGAATATTGAATTGGTGCGAAAAGGACTTAAGGCGCAATTGCCCGAGGATATTCTAGTGGGGGTCATTCCAAAGAATCCGATCCTAGGAAACCCAACGATTAAGGAAATTGTCGAGGTTTTGGACGGGAAAGTACTTTTCGGCGAAGAATATTTAAACAACCAAGTCGCTCATTATGGGGTAGGGGCGATGCAGCTACGTAATTATCTGACCCATTTGGAAAATGACGGACTAGTGATCACTCCCGGGGATAGGGCAGATATTATCCTAGGGGCACTTCAAGCCAATCTATCGAAAAATTATCCAACCGTTTCCGGAATATTTTTGACTGGTAACCTGGTTCCAGAGGAATCCATCATAAAATTGATAGAAGGTCTCTCGGACGTGGTGCCTATTGTTTCGGTCAAGGAGGGCACCTTTGGGATCACCAATAAAATCGGGGCCATACGACCCCGGATATATGCCGAGAACACCCAGAAGATATTGACCTCAATCCACGAATTCTCCAAGCATGTTCCCGAGGATGAACTTGCTGAAAGATTGATCATCTTTGAGGCCAAAGGCATTACGCCCCGTATGTTCCAGTATAATTTGTTGAGCAGGGCCAAAACGGACATAAAACATATTGTACTTGCAGAAGGGCTTGATGAACGTATTTTAAAGGCCACAAAACTTCTTGTAGACTCAAATGCGGTAAAGATCACCCTTTTGGGGGATCCCATTGCAATAAAGGAAAAAATCTCCCAAATGGATCTCGATTTGGATGTATCGAAGGTCAATATTGAAAATCCTACAGAATCTGTTTATTTTAAGGAATATGCCGAAGAGCTATACGAGTTGCGCAAACACAAGAATGTCAATTTGGCCATGGCCGAGGATTTAATGGAAGATGTATCCTATTTTGGAACAATGATGGTTCACAAAGGGCATGCCGATGGTATGGTATCAGGAGCGGTGCATACGACCAAGCAGACCATTCTTCCGGCCTTGCATTTTATAAAGACCCGTCCTGGGGTTTCGGTGGTCTCATCGGTATTTTTTATGTGTTTGGAGAATCGGGTAACCGTGTATGGGGATTGTGCCATCAACCCGAATCCGACAGCGGAAGAATTGGCTGAAATTGCCATTTCCTCTGCCACAACCAGTAGAATCTTTGGCATTGAACCAAAAATCGCCATGCTTTCCTATTCATCGGGGGACTCAGGCCAGGGGGAAGATGTCGACCGCGTACGAAAGGCGACCCAATTGGTGAAGGAAAGATATCCTGAGTTAAAAGTAGAAGGGCCTATACAATATGATGCGGCTGTTGATGCCAAGGTGGGCAAGGTCAAAATGCCAGACTCGCAGGTGGCCGGTGAGGCGACCGTATTCATATTTCCTGACTTGAATACCGGCAACAATACCTACAAGGCCGTACAACGGGAAACCGGGGCATTGGCAATCGGTCCAGTCTTACAAGGCCTGAACAAACCGGTTAACGACCTCAGTAGGGGTTGTACCGTAGATGATATCTTCAATACCGTAATCATAACAGCCATACAAGCACAAGATTCACTTCGTTAAAACAAAGCATGAAAGTATTAATATTGAATTCGGGAAGTTCGTCAATTAAATTCCAATTGATGCAAATGCCCCAAGAAGCGGTAATTTGTTCCGGGCAGGTAGAACGAATAGGATTTAAGGATGCCGTACTTATATATAAGACCAACACCGATGAATATCGCGAAATCCTTGACATACCTTCCCACCAGATAGGCTTGGAATTGGTTGCGAACTACATCATGGATTCCCAAAAAGGTGTCGTGAAAAACGCAAATGAGATTGAGGCTGTAGGGCATAGGGTAGTGCATGGCGGGGATGCTTTCTCAGCAACAACGTTGATCGATGCCGAAATCAAAGATAAAATAAAGGAATTCACAAATTTGGCACCCTTGCACAATCCCCATAATCTTACGGGAATTGAGATTGCGGAAAAAATATTTCCAACAGCCAAACAAATCGCTGTTTTCGATACTGCCTTTCACCAAACCATACCGGTTAAAGCCAGGAAGTATGCCATTCCGAACAAATTCTATACAGACTTTGGCATAAAAATGTACGGGTTTCATGGTACCAGTCATAAGTACGTCAGTGAAAAGGCGCTGACCTATCTAAATAACCCCGATGCCAATATAATATCCATCCATTTAGGCAATGGGTGCAGTATCACGGCCATAAAGCAAGGAAAAAGTATAGATCACAGTCTTGGTTTTGCCCCGAGTAACGGACTGATCATGGGTTCTCGTAGTGGGGATATCGACCATTCCCTTATCTTTTATCTGGTAAATGAACTGGGTTACGAATTGGATCAAGTCAATAAATTGCTCATTAATGAAAGTGGCATGTTGGGCTTGACGGGTTTCAGTGATTTACGGGACATCGAAGCCCAAGCTGCAAAGGGCAATACAGATTGCAAATTAGCACTTGATATGAATGCCTATCGCATTAAAAAATACATTGGGGCTTATGCGGCTGCCATGAACGGCCTTGACGCCATCGTTTTTACGGCTGGTGTGGGGGAAAACTCAAGCCAAATCAGGCATTTGGTATGTACGGATATGGAGTATATGGGAATCCTTTTGGATGAAGCCGAAAATGAGTCCAAATCCAGAGGGTTAAGGGAAATAAACCAAACCCAATCAAGGGTGAAGGTTTTGGTCATCCCCACCAATGAGGAACTTGAGATTGCCAAGCAGTCCTATAGGTTACTCCACTAAATCAAGTTCGATATTTTGCACACGAGTGCAATGCTTCCCTATTGAACATTTCCATTTCTTTACAAAAAGTGTGGTTCAATGAATAGTTGACCACGATTTTTTTGAACCGGTACATGTGCCCTTTGCCAAGGGGCCGATTTTGTAACAATTGTGACATAAGCTTTGTAACAATTGTTACTTATATGTACCAATTTTATTTGTCAAAAATCATAAGTAATTGAAAATCAATATTTTAAAAGTTTAAAAATATGATAAAAATCATATTTTTAACATGCTTACTGGGGTATTTTTAACATAGATTTAATACATGTACATATCTTAATATCCAAGCATTATGAAAAAATTTAGATTATTGAGCTTCTTGATGGTAGTCACATCAAGTTTATTATTTGTTCAATGTACCAGTGATCCTATCGCCGGACGGGATGGGGTGGATGGGATCGATGGTATAGATGGGGTGGATGGTATTGACGGCGCGGATACTTCCGCAGAGTCATGCATCTCTTGTCATTCCAATACCTATAGAGCGCCAATTTATGCGGCCTATGAAACTTCTTTCCATTCAAAAGGCCTTACCGAAGGTTCTGTGAATTATGCCGGTGCACGGGCAACTTGTGCACAATGCCACTCCAATGAGGGCTTTGTTGATTATATTACCAAAGGATTTGTGAATCCTGCTGGTTATTACGGATTATCTGAGCCAGAATTGGTAATAAATGATAATGGTACTCCAGATGATGATTCCGATGATTACCCAGAGGTAGATGATCGTGGTTTACCTATTTATTCAAACAATCCTGTGGCGTTTGTGACCTCGATTACTTGTACAACTTGTCATGATACCCATAAATCTTTCGACTTTGAAAATGACGGTAATGATCTTGCCTTAAGGGCCCTTGAACCTGTTTCCTTGATTGTTGATGGTACCGTCATCGATTATGGGGATGGTAGTAATACGTGTATCAATTGTCATCAACCTAGAACGGCAACACCTACACCGGATGCTGCGGGCATGTTCAGGGTTACAAGTACGCATTGGGGACCACATCATGGACCACAGGCAACCTTGTTAGAAGGTCTTCAAGGAGCGTTGATTGCAGGTTCGGAAGCATTTCCTGGTGTTGGTTCGGCCGCACACAGAACAGGTTCTACTTGTGTTAGTTGCCATATGGCAGAATCTTCAGACGGTACCGATGGTTTACACTCGATGATACCTTCAGAGAACGCTTGTATCACTTGTCATACCAATGGTATACCTTCAGATGACTTCTTAGCCTCTGATATGGCCACCTTGGCAGGTTTGTTGGAAAATGTCGGTATTGTACATGAAGATCATCCTGTTCCTGGTACGTATAGCATTTTGGAAGCTGAAGCTGCATGGAATTATCTGTTCATTCTTGAAGATGGCAGTATGGGTGTCCACAACCCTAAATATGCCAAAGCATTGATCAAGAACTCAATCGAGGCCTTAGACTAATCATAGTTGGATATTACTGAATTTCAGGAGTAGTGACCCTACTCCTGAAATTAAACCAAATCCCAATGTTTTTTAAAAGGTCACAAACCGACTCGTTTTTCCTTCTTAAAAATAATAGGGGACATCAAATATCAAATCAAAACAAAATGAAAAGACTATTAAAAATAGTTCTGGTTAGCAGTTTAAGTTTATGCTGTTTTTCATGCTACTATGACGAATTACCAGAAGAACAAGATCTTGTTGTTGAAATACCTGACGATGTGGTAGTTTCATTTAATGATGATGTACAACCCATTTTTTCACAATGTACGGGTTGTCATAATGGAAATACAAGCCCTGATTTAAGGGAAGGCAATGCATTCAATGCAATTGTTCCCCAATATGTATCTGCTGGTGATGCCGAAAATAGCGAGTTTTACAAAAAATTACCAGGTAATGATCATCCCGTGGAAGCTGGCTTGGTACTAACCAGTGATGAAATAGGGATAATAAAAGCCTGGATAGACAGAGGGGCCGAGAATAACTAACCACAAAGATCTTTAAAATGAGAACATATAAAATATTACTTGTTGCCTTATTAAGTTCCCCCTTCTTTTTGCTTTCTCAGGAGAAGTCCAAGGATTCGATTGTTGACAAACCAGAACGTCCTGCCTTTGAGAGCACCACGTTAATTGACAACCAAACCAATGTATTGTTCGATAAGAATACCTTGGAAGTCATGATGCAGCATAGGTTCGGTCTGGTCAATGGTGGCACGAACGACATGGCCGGTTTTTGGGCGCCCTCCAATATTCGCATTGGACTTTCCTATGCGATACACGATAGGTTTACGGTAGGTTTTGGTACTACAAAGTTCGATCGTTTACAGGATTTTAATTGGAAAGCCGGTATCCTAAGGCAGACCCGTTCAGGAAGAATACCCGTCAGTGTATCGTACTACGGGAATTTTGTCATTGATGCACGTAAAAAGGGTATTGGTCTTTTTCCAACCAAACAATCCAGATATTCCTATTTTAACCAATTGATCATTGCACGTAGATTTAGCCCTAAGCTATCCTTACAGATCGCCCCTAGTGTATCCCATTATAATTTGGTCGAGCACAGGATGCGAAATGACGTTGTCGCCCTTTCTGCAGGCGGACGTTATAAAATTAGCGAACAAACGGCAATCATGGTTGACTATAGCCATCCCTTTGTTCATCACCTTAATGATGCTGAATTCGATATCGATCCCCAACCGGGATTTAGTTTGGGCGTCGAATTTTCGACCTCGAGCCATGCTTTTCAATTGTTCATTACCAATCTAAATGGTATCGTTCCCCAAAGCAACTATATGAAAAACACCAATGATTTCTTTTCTGGTGATTTTCTGTTCGGATTCAACATCACCAGGAACTATAACTTTTAGTTAAAGGCGAGTAAAACAAAGGCTCAGGAGTAACATAGTGAATTTTTTGTGGAATCATACGGGTTTCGATGATTTCAATTAAATGGGTGTATTATGAAAAATGACATGACCGATAAAAAGGACAACAACAGAAGGAACTTCTTGAAGTTAGGATTGATGTCTGGTGCAACTGCAATAACAGGCGTATCGTTATTGGCAAACTTAGCCTCTGAGGAAGAATTGAAATCATCAGGGGAAAAAATCAGGTTGTTGACCCCTGACGGTAAAATTGTCGAGGTTGATGCCGACAATATCAATAAGTATCCTGAAGCCCACATTACCCCAGCTGAATCCAGAAAGGGAATACCCAATAGACAATTCGTAATGGTCATCGATTTGGCGAAATGCAAAAATGCCAGAAAATGTGTCGAAAGTTGCCAAAAAGCGCACAACTTGGATCATCATGAAGAGTTTATGAAAGTACAACTCATAAAGGATAATGAAGAAGGAGCTCCGTATTGGTTTCCAAAACCATGTTTTCATTGTGATGAACCACCTTGCGTTACCGTCTGCCCAACGGGGGCAACCTTCAAACGGGATGATGGTATCGTTTTGATTGACAATGATCGCTGTATCGGGTGTAAATTCTGTATTACAAGTTGCCCCTATTCAGCACGGCAGTTCAATTGGGGACATAAAGCTAAATTTGATGATACCTCCCAACCCTATTCGCCAGAGACTAGTGTTCCGGCAGCCGAAGGAACTGTCATGAAATGTGATTTCTGCCCTGATCTTCTAAGGGAAGGTAAATTGCCACATTGCGCGAAATCCTGTCCAATGGGTGTTATCTATTTTGGTGACAAGAATGAGGATATCGTTACCAACGGCGAAGAGACCGTTAGATTCTCCGAGCTGATCAAAGACCGGGCCGGTTACCGACATTTGGAACATCTGGGAACAAAGCCCAATGTATATTATTTACCTGCGGTCAACAGACAGTTCCCATTGGAACGGGGATTCGATGTAGAGGAAGATATTTTGGAACGATATAAGGATGTACCTGAAGTGGAAGAATTTTTGGATCAAAAACAAAACAATACTGAACTTTAATCATTTTTGACATGGATGTGGATATGGTTGGTAGAAAAAGGGAATTGGTAAAGGAATTTTCCCCCATGTTGGGAAAATCCGGTCCTTTTTCAAAATATTGGATCGGCTTTCTTATCATGGTCATTCTGGTCGGACTGGTGGCATTTGTACTACAAGTGGTCAAAGGCCATGAGATTACAGGAATGAGGGATAATGTGGTATGGGGGATTTATATCATCAATTTCATTTTTTTCGTTTGCCTTAGCTATTCAGGAGCGTTCATTTCAGGGATCCTGCATTTCTTTAAAACACCCTGGAAAAACTCGGTTTCAAGGATTGTTGAGATTATTACGGTATTGTCATTGATTATTGGTCCCATATTTATTTTGTTATGCATAGGAAGACTTGACAGATTGCATTATCTATTCATCTACCCCAGGATTCAATCACCCATCACCTGGGATATCATTGCAATACTGACCGATTTAATTGGATGTTTCATCTATCTATATTTAACGTTTATTCCTGATTTTGCCATATTGAGGGATAACAGCGAGGGGACTTCAAATTGGCGGCGTAAATTATACAAGACCTTGGCCATCGGTTATATGGATACGCCCACCCAGCGGGAAAGATTGCATAAAATCACCAGAACGATGTCGGCCATGGTAATTGTCCTTGCCATCGTTGCCTATACCGTTTTGGCATGGATATTCAGTTTAACACTGCAACCCGGATGGAACAGTACGATTTTTGCACCTTACTTTATAATTGCAGGTCTTTATTCAGGGGTCGGGGTTATTATTATAACCATGTACCTGATTCGCAAATACTTCAAACTTGACCATTATATCAGAAAAATACATTTTATAGGGGCCGGTATTGTACTCTTGATCATTTCCTTATTATTCGGTTATTTTACATTTAGTGAATATTTTTCACGATGGTTCAGTCATAAAATTCAGGACATCAATTTGTTGGATACCCTGTTCACCCGATATTTCTGGGAATTCATTTTTGCTAATTATATTGGGGTCTTGGTACCGATAGTGATTTTGTTCTTTAAGAAATTCAGGACCATAAAATCAATCACCTTTGCAGCGGTGATCGCAGTTTTGGGTTTGTGGTTGAATAGATATCTTATTGTCGTCCCTACATTGGAAACCCCCTACCTTCCTATTCAGGATACCAGACCTGAGTATTTACATTATACCGCTACCTGGATTGAATGGGCGTTGAGTTTTGCAGGAGTCGCAGCCTTCATCCTATTCTTTATATTGATTATGAGGATCGTACCTATCATACCCATGTCGGGGATAATCGATTACGAAAGGGAACAGAAAAAACATACCAAGACAATAACCCAAAATCGATAAAAATGAAGACTACATTTTTTAGGTATTCACTATTGGCATTGGCCATCGGGTTACTGATAACCGCAAAGGGCGTGGCCCAAGAACAAGAGCAAGAACAGAAGCCGGAACAGGAACAAGAGTTCGACCTTAGTGCTTATAAAACGCTTTTTAGTTTTAAAACAGTGAAACACCATGATAATTCAAGGGAATTGGAAGCAAGTTTCATTGCGAGGAACAAGAAGGATAGAAAAGATAAAATACCGGTCTACGAAGCCGAAATAGAATTCTTGAATACCTTGGATGGGGAAGAGGTTTCACTCGGTAAATCAAAAACATCAAAAGAAGGTATAGCAACATTGATCTTACCAGATAATCAATCCTATTTGACCGATGGTGAGGGCAACATGAACTTAGTGGCTCGGTTCAATGGTTCGGAAACCTTAGATGGGGAAGAAGAGGAAATAAGTGTCAAAAACCTGCTCATGGATATGGATCTAACCGTAATTGACAGCGTTAGATCTGTGGTGGTCAAGGCCTATGTTCTCGATAGTTTAGGTTCTAAATCCCCAGTTGAGGAAACGGATATAGTGATTGCTGTAGAAGGTATGTTGTCTAAAATGACCATAGGGGAGGGCACTATTGAGGATGGGGAGTTCATTCTTGAAATGCCCAATGATATTCCAGGGAACAGCAATGGTGACCTCACCGTTTATTCGATAATTGCAGAAAATGATGAATTTGGCGATGTAATTCAAAAGAAAACCGCAAATTGGGGAATAATTAAGGCACAGTCCCAAAAAGATGCCAATACGTTATGGTCAGAAGCCGCACCCATTTGGATGTATTTGGTGTTGACTATTTTATTGGTTGGGGTTTGGGCGAATTATGTATATACGATCATAAATTTATTTAAAATCAGAAAAGAGGGAAAACAAATCGAATTGGATGCGTTGGGTTCACAGGATGTGTAGCCAACGGACCAAGTTTGGTATTGTTTTTGAGATTAATCAGTACAAACAATAAAAACAAAAAAATGAAAACAATTAAATTATTAATGATTATCGGAGTAGTGTCTTTTGCATTGTACTCTTTCAATTCTTTTGATCAGGACAAATGGGTCGTACCTGCCAAATATGAAAAAATGCAGAACCCAACCGATCCTGCGGTAGATTTGGCTATTGGTAAATCATTGTATTCAAAGCATTGTAAATCATGTCATGGATCCAAAGGTCTTGGCGATGGTACAAAAGCCGATGAGGTTGAAGGGGATTTGGGGGACTTTTCCTCGGCTGAATTCCAAGCACAATCCGACGGCGCCTTATTCTACAAAAGTTACATCGGTAGGGACGACATGCCCAACTATGAAAAGAAGATTCCGGATGAAGAGGATGTTTGGTTGATTGTCAACTATGTAAGAACTTTGGGAGAATAATTCAATGAACTTTCCGTTTGGTTTAATGGTTAATAGATAACAATGGGCAACGCACTAAGGTTTATCAGTATTTCACATAAAACAGCGAATGTTACCCAACGCGAGGAATTTCATATTCCCGACGAGGAGAAGAGTGCATTGGTTGCAAGGGTCCGCGATACTTTCCCCGATATTTCAGGGATACTACTTCTGGTAACCTGCAACCGAACGGAGATATATTTTGAATCTGAAGTTGTTACTGCTGACTCTTTTCTTAATTTCATTCTTGATGTAAAAGCCAAGCATGAAATTCAGGCGACCAAGAAGCTATTTATCTTTGAGGATACAACAGAAGAAACGGTCAGACACTTATTGAAAGTTACTTCAGGTTTGGCCTCTTCGGTACTTGGCGATGCCGAAATCGTGCATCAGATAAAAAAGGCCTATCAGTTTTCCATTGCCCATAAGTTGCAAGGTTCTCTTTTGGAGCGCGCCATGCAGACCGTATTCAAAAGCCATAAACGTATTAGTAATGAGACCCATTTTAGGGACGGTACGACCTCTGTGGCCTATAAATCCTTAAAGGTTATCAGTGATACGTTTAAGAAAAGAGGTACGAAATGCGGGAAAATACTGTTTATAGGTGCCGGTGATATCGTAAAGCAGTTGTTCAAGTACAATTCAAAATTTGGCTTTGAGCGTATTTATATCAGTAATCGTACTTTTGAGACTGCAAAAACCTTGGCCCATATTCACCATGGTAAGGTATATGAGTGGGAAAAGGTACTTGCCAACGAGTTTGCTGATTTTGATGTAATTATCAGTGCTGCAAGTAATTGTACTCATTTGATCAAAAGGGTTTCGAATACCGATCACAAGGTTTTAATGATCGATTTGGCTTTACCGAGCAATATTGATAAAAACTTGGCCAACCAACGGAATATATTGTTTTATGACTTAGATTCCATTTCTGTTGATTTAGAGGAAACAAAAGAAAAGAGGTTTGCCGCCATAGGGGAAGTGGGTATGATTATTACCGAAGAGCTTTTGGTATATAATGAATGGTTGCAAGGAGCACCTTTACGGGCGTTTTTGGCCGAAAACAAGATATTAGTAAAGCAAGGGGTAAAAGACTTCTTTGAGACCGGAAAAGAGGAAATAGATGCCCAAAAAGTTAAACTGGTGACAGACCGGATCATGAGAAAATTGAGAAAGCAAACCAATGTTCCCATACCTCAGGAAAAAATTGAAGCGGTTATAGCCGAACAGTTCTCATTATTGGAATAAAATAACATTAAGGATACATTAAAAAAAGGAGTCCCCTGAATTTGTGGTGGGCTCCTTTATATATTGAATACCTCCCTAAAGGTCACTTTTCCATTGGCCGGATTAAATCATGACCTTCTTTTAGTTACCGTTTTATTGCTGCGACCCCTATTGGTAGTGTGTTCCTCATGATACGGTCTAATATTTTCCTCCTGATAATTCTTAATACGTTCATACCTCTGACGACTTAGATCAAGATGGCTATAGCGTGGTGGGAGCACTTGGCGCCTTACCCATATTCCCCCGTCAAGGTACAGATAGGTCTGTGACGATAGGTCGTAATAAATACTGAATTCAGGAAAATAAACATAACGTACGATTTCCAAGCGGTTAGGATAAAACCAAGAAGGAGGGCGATGGCTTGGTCTTGATGATATAACAACGGGGCCACAACTGCCCAATAATAAAAGTCCCAAAACGATGATGAATTTTTTCATGACATGACGCGTTTAAAGCATAAAGTAAATACATAGCTTTTACGTTGGGAATGATTCCCGTCATTCGTATGACTTTAAGAACATATTTCTTAATGATTTAAATCATTCCGGGGTGTGCTTTTAAACACTACATTGGTCATGTAAATTAATATTCACCTTAATTAATGTAATCATGACAAACAATAGTGGGAACATCATGTTGGCCTTATTGGCAGGAGCTGCAATAGGAGCTGGGTTTGGAATACTTTATGCACCAGATAAAGGAGAGAAAACCCGAAAGAAAATCAAAGAGAAAGCTTTGGAAACAAAACACGAAATCACTGAACGTGTTTCACATGCCAAGGAAGAACTCACAAAAACAGCGAATGAAAAAAAAGTTGAGTTCGAACAGAAGTTAGAGGATACAATCTCCCATATGAGCTATAAAGCAGACGATATTATCGCCACTTTGGAGCGCAAGTTGGAAGAATTGAAAAAGAAAAACGCACAGCTTCACAAATAGGTCCTATGGCATTTGATGAATTAAAGAAGGATCTAATGGAGGCCGATGTCGATATTAGATCCTATCTCGAAAATAGTGAGGAGTATTTTAAACTAAAGATATTCAAAGCCCTTATGCGGGCCGTCACTTCGTTTACCCAGCTACTCGTAGTCGGGGCCATTGTTTTTTTGGCCTTGTTTTTTTTGTCATTGGCACTATCCCAAGGTATTAGTACGGCATTGGGCAATGATTATTATGGCTATATCATCGTAGGGGGATCCTATGTGATCATCGCCATATTCTGCTATCTGTTCCGTGAAAAATTAGATCGCCCATTGTTGCGTAAGTTTTCGAAGTTTTATTTTGATTAGGTAGCATGGACCATGGTGTCACGTGCGACCTCCTACGGATTTGTAAGGGTTGATCACATCGGATAATTAGTAAAAATTAGAATTTGAACAGATGAAACAATATGCGTCTTTTTCAGAAATCGACAAACAACTGAAAATACTCAGTCTACAACGGGAGATAGATCTTGAGCGTTTCAAATTGAACATAAAACATTTTAAATCGGAGTTATATCCCACACAACTTTTGGGTGGTTTCAAGGGAGTACTACAAAAAACCCTGCTCACGTTGGTGGTGAAAAAACTATTTAAAAAATCGAAAACCAAAGATACTGATCAGTGATTGCCGGCACCAGAGCATACCTCTGCCCTTAATTTCGAATACCTTTGTAAAAAATTGAACTTTTAAAATTACAGCCGTAAATTTACGCACGGTTAAATTGTTAGTATGCATCTAGGATTGGCACTTTCAGGCGGTGGATTTCGGGGTATTGCCCATATAGGGGTGATAAAGGCACTGGAGGAACATCAAATTTTTCCGGATTATATAGCCGGCACAAGTGCAGGTGCCATTGTTGGCGCCCTTTATGCGAATGGCAATACCTCACAAGAGATCCTTGACTTTTTTAAATCGGTCGATATTTTCAGTTTCAATAATTTCACCATGTACAAACCTGGTTTTATCGATACCGAAAAGCTTTATGATAGTTTTACGAAAATCCTGGGATTGGATGATTTTAATGTGCTAAAGAAAAAGTTGTTCATAACGGCAACGAATATACTCGATGGTACCTTACGGGTTTTTAGTGAAGGGGAGTTGATAAGACCTATCTTGGCCTCAGCCGCTTTCCCGGCCGTTTTCACGCCCATTCAGATCGGGGATGCCCATTATATCGATGGGGGCACCTTGAATAATTTCCCGGTGGATTTAATATCGGAGTATTGTGAGAAAATCATTGGTGTCTACGTTAACCCGTTCGAAAAGATGGGTATTGAAGACTTGAAACATTCCTATAATGTGTTGGAACGGGCTTATAAAATCAGATCGGCACACGATTCCATATCAAAATTCAAGGATTGTGATATGGTCATATGCCCTAAGGAATTAAAGAAAGTTGGTACTTTTTCTGTTAAGGATATGGATGCTGTATTTGATTTGGGATATCAGGCAGCCAAAGCACAGTTGATCAAGTCAAAACTAGGCAACCTCACGTAAGCATCAAATTCAGGGAATTGTTTTTTAAATGCAATGCCCCCAATCCCAACCCCTACAATACATGGACGCTTTTAGATCAGGAAAGAGGGCATTTAAGCACTAGCAAACACTAGGCTATTTTAACAACTTTAGGTCAAACTTTATGTTCAATCCAAAAATAGAGGCTGATTATCGAAATTGAAATGATGTAGATCAGTCAATTTTGGATTTTTGTACTGACAATTATCATTTTAATAGGTCAAAAATGTTGGTAGCTTTAGGGAGTTGAAAATAGGTTTTAATAATATATAAAACATGCACCATGGTAATCAAACAATTAGCCCAACATAAAGAAGAGAACGATTTTGAACAGTTTTATAACAAAATAGCAGCATTGGAACCCGATTTACGGAAGTTTATGAAGAGAAGTCTAAAGGCGGCTGAGGATCAAGGGGCCATTGATCGAGGGTTTTATAATGCCGATGAACTTTTGGATGAGATTTATTTGGAAATTTTCAAAGAGTTCTCTGATTTTATGGACAAAGAGAAAATAAAGATCATATTGTTTTCCAAGGCCGTTCAAAAAATTGAGGAGAAAAAGATAATCGAACAAGAAACGCCTGATTACTTGCCTACTGAGCAAATGTTGAAACAAGAGCTCGATGCCCTGGATGAACAATATACCATGGATGCGGATGGCGATTTGATACTAAACACCGAGTTGGATGATATCTCTTATAAGCAATCTTCGGAAAGACCCAACAAAGTGATATTGGATACGACCTTGGAACAGCAATTGATTAAGAAATTGGATTTGAACGATTCCCTTTTACCTTCTATGGAACGCCGTACGACTTTTGGCGCCCTTTTTACCAATATTCCACCAAGGACTAAATCGGTTTTGGAACTCTATGCCTTTGGCAATCGCAGTCACTATGAAATTTCCGAAATCCTGGAAGTACCTGAAACGGTAATCGATAAGATTATGGTAAAGTTGAACGAACGCTTTAGGCTTATAGAATAGGTCAACGATTCCCAGTACCTCTTAGCCTTTTAAAAAGTTGATAAGCAGCATCCACTTTTTCTTTAGGGGCTTTCTGAAACTCCTTATCCGTCACTTGATAGACTGCCTGTATTGAATCTAATTTCTTATGCATTTCGGCAACAATTTCCGAATATGCTGGGTCCGTATAGGCATTGTAAACCTCATGGGGATCTTTTTCAAGATCGTATAATTCCCAAGTGTCTATATCGTCATAGAAATGCATTAATTTATAGCGTTTTGTACGAACGCCGTAATGCTTTTTTACCATATGAAATGCGGGATAGTCATAATAATGATAATATGCAACATCCCGATAATCGGTCTCTTTCATACTGCCATCAAGCAGTCCTTTAAAGGATTCTCCCTGCATGTGTTCAGCTAATTCATTGAGATTCGCAAAATCGAGGAATGTTTGGGCAAAATCCAAGTTTTGTACCATCGCATTAATTTTTGTGCCAGGTCGAATGGTACCAGGTAATTGCATCAATAATGGGGTTCCGAAAGACTCCTCATACATGAAGCGTTTATCGAACCATCCTTTCTCACCGAGATAAAAACCTTGGTCCGAAGTGTAAACGACCAGGGTGTTTTCATCCAACCCACTTTCTTCCAAATAATCCAATATGCTACCTACACCTTCATCAACGGCGGAGATAGTAGCCAAGTAATCCTGTAAATACCGTTGACCTTTCCATTCAGCCAGTTCCTTGCCGCTCAAATTTCCTTTATGAAAGGCGTTGTTTTTGGGCAAATAGAATGCATCCCATTGTTTGCGTTGTTCCAAAGTCATTCGATCAAAATCGGTGGTCCAAGGATTATGGGCCAATTCCACGCTACCATAGGCCTTCGACATTTTTAGATCATGCCCTTCGTACATATCCTTATAGATGGTCTGTAATTGTTCTTGGGCAGCCTGTTGGTTTTTAAATGTGGGAAAATAGGTTTCGGGTAACGGGAATTGTACGGAGTCATATTTGTTGGTATGGCGTAAGGCAGGCATCCAATTTCTATGAGGAGCTTTATGATGCACCATTAAAAAGAAGGGTATGGAATCCTTTCTTTTATGCTGCAACCAATCCAAGGCATCCTGTGTAATGATATCCGTGGCATAGCCTTCAATTCGGGTGGTATCACCATTTTCAATAAAATCCGGATTGTAATAATTGCCTTGATCTACAATGATTTTCCAATGGTCGAAACCTTGGGGATGGCCGTGTAAATGCCATTTGCCAACAATCGCTGTTTGATAGCCCGCTGTTTTGAGTAATTTAGGCAGGGTAGGTTGATTGCCATCAAAGTGATCTCCATTTTGTCGAAAACCATTAATATGGCTGTGTTTTCCGGTAAGGATTACGGCTCTGCTTGGTCCGCAAATCGAATTCGTTACAAAGCTGTGGTTAAATAATGCGCCATTCGCAGCCAAACGGTCAATATTGGGGGTAGGTGCCAATTGACTTATTGGGTGCCCATAGGCACTGATGGCCTGGGTGGCATGATCATCGGCCATTATATAAATGATATTGGGGGGAGCGTCTTGTTTTTCAGACGTTACGGTTTTTTCCTTACAACCTAGGGCTAAAATGCCTAAAAAGAGTAATATAAGCGCTTTGTTGATCATCCCTAATTCATTTCTAACCTGAAGGACGTTTTCAGGGTGTCATCCGAATTTGTACCAACAAAAACTTCAAATTCTCCGTGTTCCGCCACAAAATCCAAATCAAAGTTATAAAATTTGAGATCTTCAATTGAAATGGAAAAGGTTACTGCTTTGGTTTCACCTCTATTCAATGCTACTTTTTGAAATCCTTTCAATTCCTTAACAGGCCTCGTAACGGTTCCAATTACATCACGTATATATAATTGTACAACTTCCTTGCCATTAAATTCACCTGTATTGGTTACATCGACAGTTACTTTGATCGTGTCGTTTTCAATCATTTTATCCGAGCTTAACCTTAGATTATCATAGGTAAAGCGGGTGTAACTCAAACCATAACCAAAGGGATACACTGGCTCATTCCGTTCATCAATATAATTGGACGTGAATTTTTCAAATTTACCTTCCTTATTTTTATGGGGGCGTCCTGTATTTTTATGATTGTAAAAAAGTGGAATCTGCCCAACATTTTGCGGAAATGTTGTCGTTAGTTTCCCCGACGGATTGACATCCCCAAAGAGTACATCTGAAATTGCCAAACCTGCTTCACTTCCCGGAAACCAAACATTCAGGATGGCAGGTACTATTTTGCTTTCTTCCTTTAAAACCAATGGCCTACCGGTAAATAATACCAAAACAACCGGTTTACCTGTCTTCAATAGCGCTTTTAATAGGTCTTTTTGAACATCGGGAATTTCTATATTGGTTCTACTACTGCTTTCCCCACTAAATTCAGCCGATTCGCCTAATGCCGCTACAATGATATCCGCTCTCATGGCAATTTTCAGTGCTTCATCAAGTAACTCTTTATCGGTCCTGTCATCCCTATTGAGTTCTTTCCCGAACATGGTTGCCCTTTGCTCCAATGCGGCATCATAGGTTAAATTACTTCCTTTCGCATATAATACCTTTACCTTATCGCCAAGAACGGTCTTTAAACCTTCCAACAAGGCTATGGACTTATTTTGAATGGTCGCCACACTCCATGTACCGGCCATGTTTTCTTTGGTATTTGCAAGGGGACCTACGACCGCAATGGTTCCTGATTTTTTTAAGGGTAATAACTGATTTTCATTCTTCAATAAAACCATGGATTGCGTGGCAACCTCTCTTGCAAACTGGCGATTATCCTTTGTGAAGATCTCCGTTTGTGTCCTGTTGATATCACAATATTTATAGGGATCATCGAATAACCCTAAATCATATTTGGCCTTTAATATTCTCCGTACGGCATTATCGATTTGAGTCATTTTTACAGTGCCTTCCTCTACGGATTTCTTCAGCGTAGTCAGAAATCCTTCCCCGATCATATCCATATCCAAACCAGCATTTAAAGCTAAGGCCGAACTGGTTTTCAGATCACCCATCCCATGTTCGATCATTTCATTGACGCCAGTATAATCACTAACGACAAAACCTTCAAACCCCCATTGCTTTCGTAAAAGATTTGTTAATAACCATTTATTGCCAGTTGCGGGAATTCCGTCTATTTCATTGAAAGAAGCCATAACCGAACCAACACCAGCATCAATAGCCGCTTTATAAGGTGGTAAATATTCATTGTACATCCGTATTCTGCTCATGTCAACCGTATTATAATCCCTTCCGGCCTCAGGGGCACCATACAAAGCAAAATGTTTAACGCAGGACATAATGGTGTAGTTCTTGGTCAGGTCATCCCCTTGGTATCCATGAATCATTGCCTTTGCTATTTCACTACCTAAATAAACATCTTCTCCAGACCCTTCAGAGACCCTTCCCCATCGTGGATCTCTAGAAATATCAACCATAGGGGAGAAGGTCCAATTGATGCCATCCGCACTGGCTTCATTCGCAGCCATTCGAGCGGTTTTTTCTATCAATTCCATATCCCAGGACGTCGACAACCCCAAGGGTATCGGAAATGTTGTTCTATATCCATGAATGACATCCAAGCCAAACAATAAAGGGATCTTCAAACGACTTTTTTCAACCGCGATTTTTTGGACTTCCTTTATTTTTTGAACCGATGTTATATTCAGTAATCCGCCTACCATTCCTGCTTCAATTTTCTTGGCGATATCCGAGTTTTTTGCTTGGCCCGTTACGACATCCCCGGACCCTGGTAAATTTAATTGGCCAATTTTCTCTTCCAAGGTCATTTTACTTAGGAGTTCTTCGACTAGTGGAATGGTGTTTTTCTCTTGTGCACGTAACACAACACTCAACATCAAGCTAAAAAGGATGAGTATGATTTTATTCATTTGGACTACTTTTTTAATTTAAGGATGCTTATCTGCTGAAATTTGACCTTACTGATTTGGTTAGGGGGCACTATATTCGAAACCCAATTTGTCCAGTCCATTTTGAACTTCTTCGTTTTGCATGAACAGGTTCCATAATAAACCTGACCGATGGTTTTCTATCATTATGATTTGAGGCCCTTGGTCGATTGCCAAATAGGCTTCTGCCACCCAAAAACCATTAGATGGACTAAAGGCATCATAAAAACCGGCAGGCCCCAATAATCGATCTTTATGGCTATAAAAATAATGAAGCGCACGCATTGATTCTTCGGGCGTATAAGGTATAGAACTAATCGCAGCCGTTGGGGAAATCACTCCGGTATCATTGGAAGGACTATGGGCATTATATCCGATACTTCCATCATTGTTCCTCGTATAACTCGCTGTAAGTCCCCAGCAATCCTCGCCATAATCGGTATAGTTCTTGGGATTTTCCACACAATAGCCATAGTTTATTTTAGTGTGGTTTACAGTAGCATCCCTATAGTTTACATATTCGTCAGATAGTGTTTTAGGGTTTAAGCCCAAGTAGGAGTAATGGGCCCAAAATAAGGGTCCACCATAGGGGGAATTACCTGCATGATCTACTATCAAAGGCAGGTTGTATTTGGTTTCAGTCGATACGATGCTGCCATTAGATGCCCACCCATTTTCATATACCTCCTTTGTAATTGACTGGTCAGGGGAAGCCGCTGCCAGAATATAGGCGATCAGCACTTCATTATATCCCTTGAGTTCCATATTTATGGCAAACCCATGGGTTGGACTCCAGTGCCAATACAACGCATTTTTATTTTGAGTGTACCAATTCCATTCCACCCCTTTCCAGAGTGCATCTGCCTTGTCTGATAGGTTTTTTTCAGTATCGGAACCATTTTTGAAATACTCCTTGATGCAAATTAATCCTTGGGCCAAAAATGCGGTTTCAACCAAATCCCCGCCATCATCCAAGGCGCTAAAAGGTTTTACATGGCCCGTACTTCCGTCGATCCAATGCGGCCATGCGCCATGAAATCGATCCGCCGATTCTAAGAACCCCAAAATTTTGTCAAGTCGCTGTACAGCCTGTTCCCTAGTGATAAAATCTCTTTCAATACCCACCAAAATAGCCATCAGCCCAAATCCTGTACCCCCTGTCGTCACCGTAAGGGGATCGTTGGATGGATCGGAAGGATGGTATCTTTCACGAGCCGCGCCCGAATTGCTTTCGGCAAAGTCCCAGAAATATTTGAATGTTTCTTCCTGGGTAAGATCCAATAGGGCCTCATCCTCGATTACTGGGGTTTGGTCAATCGGATTCTCCTCGCCCTCTTCCGGTAGTTCAGAAACACCAATAGGGCCCGTAGGCTCATTGGAGGAACACGAGGAAAGTAAAACAATAAAAAATAAAATGCGCAGTTCCTTTATCATAATTCAACTTTCGAAGAGGCGAAACCCAAGTTATGCAATCCACGTTGTACATCTGCATTCTGCATAAAGAGTTTCCAGAGCAGTCCACTTCTATAATTTTCGATCATTACTGGTATAGGGCCTTGGTCAATGGCCAAATATCGGGGCAAATACCATTGGTGCTCGAGGCTGAATGCATCGTAAGGGCCATATTTTCCAATCAGGGAATCTTGTGCGGTGTACATATACCGCAAAAACGCCATGCTCTGGTCGGGGGTGTATGGCATGGATGATAATGCGGCGGTTGGGGAAATTACCCCAAGGTCTCTGTCAGGTCGATGGCCAGCATATCCCTTCATTGAATAGCTGGAGGTCAATCCCCAGCATTTCTCTCCGTAGCCTTTAAAATGGTTGGGATTTTCGACCGCATACTTGTAATGTATCAAGGCATGGTTTTGGTTCAAGATCCAATAATCTGCATATTGATCAAATAATCCATTGGGGTCCAATCCCAGATAGGAGTAATGTGCCCAAAAAAGAGGACCCACAGGGGAAGTATCATGCTCATAATGGTCAAGTACGGTACGGAGCCCATAATAGACGGTATCTTGTTTTATCGCTCCATTTCGTGCCCAACCCTTGTCATACACTTCCTTGTTGATCGGATGGGTAGGGGAGGCCGCCGCCAAGACATACATAATGAGGGCCTCGTTATAACCTCCTACCGGAAAATTCATGTCCCAACCATAGGTAGGTGACCAATGCCAATACAGTACATTTTTCCCGCCTTGGGTATACCAATCCCATTCTACTTCTTCCCATAATTGTTGAATGGTATCTGCAAGTCGTTTTTCCCGTTCATTCCCATTTTTAAAATACGCCTCAACAGTAAGTAACCCTTGGATCAGAAATGCGGTTTCGACCAAATCACCGCCATTGTCCTTGGCACTAAAAGGGGCAACCTTGCCCGTTGGTAGCAGCCAATGGGGCCATGCCCCATGAAAACGATCGGCTTTGGTCAAAAAGGCGATTGCTTTTTCATAGCGTTCCAAGGCTTGTTCGCGGGTTATGAAGCCTCGTTCCACACCGACCAATATCGCCATAAGGCCAAATCCCGAACCACCTATGGTTATGATGTCCTTGTCATGCGCGGGATAGATGTTATCAAGGTGAATACGCTCCCGGGCCAGACCAGAAATCGGTTCGGCACCTTCCCAAAAATAGTCAAAGGTCTGTTTCTGTACCGAGTCCAGTAATTGGTTATCCGTTATTTCAACAGCTACTTCCAGATTTCTTTGGGCCTGTTCCTTTTTAGAAGAATGGCCATTGCAACCAACTAACAAAGAAGCAATGGCCATTGTAATCAAAATTAACCTCATAAATGATGTTAAAAATTAAACTAACTCAAACAACTCAACTAACTTTTTAAATCTATACAGCTATTCCATTAGGGCTTGAATTTCTTCAGGAGTCAAAACCCTGTCGAACAAATAAAGCTCATCGATGTAACTGGTATCCGAAAGGTGGTTCCAACCTGCGAAATTAGGGGCGCCGGATCCAATGGATAAATTTACACAATCTGCCCAGCTGATCACTCTACCTGTCATATCACCGGAATTCACCACTGCTTCCCCATTGAAATAAATCTGGGTGGCCGTATCTGAGACCGCAAAGGCGATATGTACCCATTCCCCAGCGGTGACATCGATAACATCACCATCGTTCCAAACATTCTCGCCATCATCGGCCCCGATATGCAATTTTATCTGTTGTTCATCAGCACTTCCTTCCCTGAGCAATCTAAACCCAGAGGTAAGTACGTTGTCGGCGCCGTTCATCGGAGGAGCAACGGTCAATATGCCAGCCCTGTCAGGATTGCCATTGACTTTGTACCAAAATGCCCCACTGAATTGATTGTTGAAGAGACCATCGATAGGTACTGAAAGATAGGAATCTGCAGCACCAGCATAGGCATCGGTGCCTTTAACGCTTTCCCCTGCAAAACCAGGAGTGCCAACCACGGTTGGTTCGATATTATCATTCATCTCTGTATTGGCCCCATCAAAAGGCATATAGAGGGTAGAACCAAAGTTCTTTGGTGTAAATTCAGCTCCTGACATTTCAGCTACTTCTTCTGGACTGAGGGCTTTATTAAAAAATCGCAATTCGTCCAAATTACTATTATCCGAAAGATGCCCCCATTCTGTAAACCTTGGAGCGCCCGACATAATTGAAATAACATCACAACCTGTCCAATCAAGCCCTGGAAAGGTTCCACTGCTTACCGCTACTCCGTTTATATATACAGCTGCCTCCCCTGCGCCGATACTTATTGCTAGATGCGCCCATTCACCTGCGGGCAAGGCCGCAGCAGCCCCGCCATCAAACCAATTATCACCGCCGGCACCGATATTCAATTTCATTACCTGATTTCCACCAACATCTTCCCTAAACAACCTAATACCTGATAATCTATTATTTTGAATATCTGGATAACCGCCATTGGCAAGGTCTTCAGGACCGATGGTTAAGATACCTGCCCTATTTGGATCATTGTTCAGTTTATACCACATCGTGGCACTGAATTCGGGAGTGGTTAATCCATCCGATGGATACGTTAAATACGAATCTGTTGCACCAGCATAGGCCTTGGATCCTTCATAACTATCATCTGTAAAATCCGGTGTTCCAACTGCTGAAGCCGCCCGACTTCCTACTAAATCAATATAATCACCGTCAAATGGCATGTAGAATGATTCCCCATCATATTTTGGGAAATATGGATTTACCGAGTTGATCATCAACTGAATTTCAGTCTGGGATAATGCTTTGTCAAAAACACGCAATTCATCCATTTGCCCTTTCTCTGTTTTATGATTCCACCCGTTAAAGTTGGGATCACCGGACATGATCACCAAATCACCTACACCTGTCCAATCAATTCCTGTAAATGCAGTTTCTCCTACCAATATTCCGTTCATGTACAGCGCTGCATTACTTTCTGAAATCGAGATTCCAAGATGTACCCATTCATCTAGGGTTGGATCTATAGTGGCAGGGTCACCGGGGTTCACCCAGGTTGCATTGGTACCATTGCCCACGAGAAGTATAAACTTCTGAGCGGTTGCACTCCCTTCCCGGATCAATCCGAACCCACTAGGTTTATCAGATGGACCTGCTGGTTCGGCTGGCGCAATATTGATTATTCCCGCTCTATCATCCGATGCATCGATTTTCAACCAGAACGTAGCACTAAATTCATTTCCTTGAGTTAAACCTGCAGATGGAAAAGTCAGATAAGAATCTACAGCACCGTCATAAGCATTTGGACCTACATATCCATCACCTGCAAATCCTGGGGATCCCACTTCCGTGGCCTGTTCAAAACCAATCTGATCCCTATAATCCCCATCGAATGACATATAAAATATTTCACCATCAAACATTTGGGTGTACGGGGGTTGTTTTGAGAAGTTGACTTCAACGGTAGTTGTTTTACCCTCAATATCAGTGGCTTTAACGGTCAATTTGTGATTGCCATCTTTCAGATTATCATAAGTGAATTTTTCCAAGGCCCTACGATAGTCTTTAAAACTACTGAATTTGGCAATTTCCGTGCCATTAAGGAGTACGGAGATGCTAGCAATTTCAATGTCATCGGTAACCTCCAAATCAACATCCAATGCGGTAACTTCTTCAAATACTTTAATTGCCAAACCCTCTGTTGGGGCGTTAACAGTAATTTTAGGTGCAGTAGCATCAGTACCTGGAGCAACTTCCGTAATGTCGTCTATGCCTTGGTCACAGCCATAGAAAAGCATAACGGCCAACCAGCTTGCGAATATGTATCTTATTGTTTTCATCTTTTTGAATTGTTAGTTAGTTTGTTCACCCAAAATAGGGAATTGATCTACTTGACTTTGTGGATAGGGCAAGTAGCTTTTTGAAGGGCTGAATGTCCTACCGTCATAGTTTAACTCATCATATCTTTCCAATCTAAGAAGATCATAATAGCGTTTGCCCCATTCCATTCCAAGTTCGGCGAACTTTTCATCGATGATTTGGTCTAAGGTAACCCCACTCAAGGCCGGCATACCCGCCCTTGTTCGAACTAAATTGACGGCTTGGTCGGCGGTCATCGCCGAACCTGAGGCGCCATGTGCAAGGGCTTCGGCATACATCAATAGGATTTCCCCATAACGAATGACATTATAATTCTTATTACTGCCATAAGCGGTTCTTCCAGGGATCAATTGATTGGAAGGGAAATAGTGTTTGCCACTAGCAAACAAGGCCCGGGCATAATCATTGATGACATCACCGTCCCTAGTGGTGTTGGAGACAAAACTTGGTAGCGTGGCATAATTCGTATCGGTTTGAAGTTCCGCTATACCACGGTCTGTAAACAGTACACTGGTTTCCAAACGAACGGTTTCCCCACGATCTAACATAAATTTAATGAACTTCATACTGGGCTCATAAAAGCCCCATCCACTTCCTGCACCTGCTACTGCCGGTGTCCATCCTTGTGGGCCATAGGGGGCATAGAGATGGTTTGAACTGTCACCTTCGCCCTGACCATAATCGGAGTACTGAAAATCCAATATACTTTCATCACTTAATTTACCGGGTGTCTTGAAAAGTTCATAAAAATCGGGAAACAAGCTGAATTTCCCTGAACTGATAATCTGTCCGGTGGCATCGGCAACTGCTTGATAGTTCTTTAGTTCTTGGTTGGCCATTGCTTTTATGGCCAAAGCCGTATACCTGGTCACGCCACCAGGTAGATCGGTGCGCTCATTTGGGCGCATATTTGGCAATAGCGGTATGGCCTCGTCCATCTGATTTGAAAGATGTTGCATCACCTCATCTTTGGTGGGCAATGTTTGAACGTCTAAAAGTTCATTGGTATTGGAGGACATTGGTATGAAGACATCGCCCCACACTTCTGATATTTGAAAGAGCATCATTGCACGTAATACCTTGATTTCGGCGATATACTGATCACCCTTGGCAATATCGGCTGCATCCCCAAATTCTTGGTACCTTACTATCTGTTCCATCGCGGTATGGGCTAAAATCACATCTCTATAGACATTTTCCCAAAGGGAGTTGTACATCCAATAGTCCTTATTATAATTGAATAGATCGGTTTCGGCAAAATCTTGTTGATCGCCTAAACCACCGGCATTGACGTCATCTCCACGCACTGAAATCAAGAGGGGTTGTTCCCATCCACGATTTTGAAACGCTGCGTATGCGCCAACTACGGAAAGTTGCATTCCAGAAGCATCTGTAAAGTCAGTACCTCCTGCAAAATTATTATTCAATTGCGGCTCATCCAATTGTGTTGAACACCCAACAAAAATGAGCAAGGCAGACAGGGCCGACAAGGCTCGTTTTGCGTTAATTTTCTTAAATAGTTTCATAATCGCTTTTTTTTATATTTTAATGTTTACACCAATCGTATATGTGGCCGGAATGGGATAGGTCTCATTATCTATGCCATTAGACACCTCTGGATTGAAACCATTATAACTGAACAACGTCAGTGGTTTTTCCGCAGTGACATAAATACGGGTACTTGGCACTCCTTTGAGTTTTCCATTTTTATTTATGGTATATCCTAAAGTAAGATTTTGTATCCTAAAAAAGTCACCGTCCTCTACCCAATAATCGCTCAATCTCTGGTTCCATCCTTTACGGACTCCTGCCGAGGAGGGATAACTATTTGTGGTGCCTTCCCCATGCCAACGATTGACCGCAAAATCCCGGTCCCAGTTCGTGTCATTGGTAAAGATGACCTCCCCTCGTTTACGGTTTAGGATTTTATTTCCCCCTTGACCCGTGCCGGCGGCCGAAAAGTCCCAGTTTTTATAATTGATTCCAAAGTTGAAACCAAACGAATAGGAGGGAAGGAAAGATCCTAGGACCACCCTGTCGTCATCGGTAATATCCCCATCGCCATTAATGTCCTTGTATCTGAAATCACCGGGCACTAAATTATTGGCCACGGCTACGGGATCTGCTTGTATTTCGGCATCATTTTGGTACACCCCGGCTATTTCCCTGCCAAAGAAGGCAAAAATCGGTTCCCCAACAATAGATCGCTGTCTAAACTCCGCGGTACCTGCATCCAAATGTGGTTGCCCGCCAAGATCGAGCACTTCATTCTTTAAAGTAGAAAAGTTGACGCCGATATTATAGCTTAGGTCCTCTGATACTTTTTTGTCCCAATTTAAGGCTATTTCCAGCCCTGAATTCCGAATTTCCCCAATGTTCTGTCTTGTAGATCCTGGGATCAATGCCCGTTCTACGGGTATGACCGCATCCTTGGTATCCCTGACATAATAATCTGCCTCCAAGGAAAGATTATTGTCCAACAGTCTGGCACTGATACCGGCATTGATTTCTTCCGTGACCTCCCATTTCAGAGCGGTAAAATCACTGCTGGTGGTCACTCCACTGAACATGGTGTCGCCCAGTGCGGTCGTCACCACGGAAGAAGTTATGGATCCAGAACTTGCGGCCACCTTGTCATTACCCAATTTTCCCCAACTGGTACGTAATTTCAGGTAATCGAAAATTCCGTTGTCCTGCATAAAGGATTCGCCGGTTAAGACCCAGCCAGCACCGATAGTAGGGAAGTAGCCCCATTTTTCCTGGTACTTATTGGTGCCATCGGCCCTAAAAGTACCATATAGTAAATAACGGTTATCGTAATTATAGGATACCCGTCCAAAATATGAAAAACCATATTCCCTCGCCCCACCGTCCTTAACGTCTTCTACCACTATGGTCTGTGCTTGGTCAATAAAGTATGCTTCTTCGCCAGACAAGGGAAAATTTAGGGCTCTGGCTTCTAACTTGTCATAGGCTTCATCCCTAAAGGAGGTTCCTGCCAATACGGTTAGGTTATGCTTATCAAAACTATCGGTAAAGGTTAGCGTATTATCCCAAATCTGATTGGAGAAGGTCTCACTTCTTTTGAATAGATTCGCATCTTCACGTTGGAAGTTGTTCCCGATGAAATACGGCAATCGTACCTCTCTTCTTTCTATGGTTTGAAAATTATGGTTGTAGGCTGTCTTGAACGTCAGTTTTTCAGGAATGATATTGATTTGGGCATAAAAATTGGCCAGCACATTTCTGATTTTTGACCTTTGCTCGCTGTTGTCCATTAAGGGAAATGGGTTTTGTCCGCCCCGATACCCTAAATCTTGGGCATTGGCATAGTTCGTTGGGAAAACGGCGGGGTCGTTGGCCAAGATATCATCGTATACAGGTAAAATCGGTACTGCGTAATACGCCAGTCTCCATGCAGAATTCTCTGCATCATATCTTGTGGCATTACTGATTACGGCATTACCACCGATGGTAAGCCAGTCAGAAGCCTTGAAATCGATTTTACTTCGTAAATTAAATCGTTCATATTCATTCTTCATTTTAAGGATACCCTCTTGGCCAAAATAGTTGGCCCCAATGGCATATGTGGCATCTTCACTACCGCCGGTGACCCCTATACTATGATTTCGAATCAGTGCAGTCCGTATGATTTGATCATACCAATCTGTATTAACATTTGGAATGTTGGGGTTGACCCGGCTACGGCCATAACGTTGCATAGCGTTTAATATAAACTGGGCGTCTGGTTCTGAACCCGATTCAAGGGCAAGGGTCGTGAATTGTTCGGCATTGGCCAATTTTAAAATATTCTGGGCAACCTGATATCCTGTGTACCCATCATAGGTAATCTCAGCTTTTTGGTTATAAGAACCTGATTTGGTTTCTATCAGCACAACACCATTGGCAGCGCGTACCCCATAAATGGCCGCTGCGGATGCATCCTTTAAGATTGAAATAGAGGTGATATCCGCAGTATTCAGAAAATCTATGTTATCAAAGAACATACCGTCTACCACATATAAAGGAGCAGAAGTATCCGTATCGTTCGTGTCGGTACCGTAAGATCCAATACCCCTTACCCGTATGACCGGCGATTGGCCAGGCCCACCGCTGTTGGTCACTTGCAAACCGGCAACCTTGCCTTGTAAGGCTTGCATGGCCTGGCCGGTTGGCGTGCCTGCCATGTCTTCCGATTTGATGGTAGTAATTGATGACGTAAGGTCTTTCGATTTCATTTCCCCATAACCAATCACTACCACCTCATCCAAGGCTTGGGCATCTTCTGCCAAAGACACTGAAATAGTGCTTCTGCCATCAACCACTATGTCTTGGGTGACAAAGCCTAGGTAACTGACTGATAAAATTCCATCAGAAGGAATCTTGTCGAGTGTGAAATTACCATCAAAATCTGTTTGTGTTCCTGTAGTAGTTCCTTTAACTACAACACTGGCACCTGGTAAGGGTTGCCCCTCGGTATCGGAGACCGTTCCAGACACCGTAATACCATCTTGTGCATAACTTGCCAATAGGGACAAAAAAAACAAGATTGTTAAAATTGTATTTCTCATTTTAGTGATTATTTAATAATTAGTTCGAATATTTACTAAATTACTAATTAAAAAAGGTTGCGGGTGTTCTAGGAGGTACATAATAATTACATCATAGGGGTAGTTCTTCATAGACCCTATAAAAGGGGTGTTTGCAGTAGTGTATATATTAAATAGTTATAATAATTTAACATAATGATGTACTAATGATGTACTATATTTTCGGACTAAAGTTGTCATTCCCCAAAAATTGGGATAGTCACGTAAGGTCAATTGAATTTGATCAAAAAGTTCGAAAGATTTTCAGAACTTTCGATCTTCAGTTTTTTTCTTAATCGGTAGCGATGAATCTCAACCCCACGATTGGTTATGGCCATTAGGGGAGCAATCTCTTTAGACGAAAGGTTCATTTTTAAATAGGCGCATAATTTAAGATCTTTTGGTGTCAGCTTAGGGTATTTTTTGAGGAGGTTTTCAAAAAAGTCTTCATGAAGTTCTTTGAAATTTACTTCGAAATGCTTCCAATCGCCTTCGTCATTGATTGAATTGTCCAATTTTTTAATAATCGAACCATACCGCTTATGGTTTGTGAACTGATTCTTGTTCACCATTAGCAAATCCTTTAATTCAATAATTATCTTGTTCTTATCAGCCATATTCATGGTCGTTCTTGCCAGTTCTTTCTGTTTTTGTTTTATCTCTTTCTCCAATTTTTCTTTTTCCTGTTTGGCCAATCGTTCCTCTTGCTCCCTATGGAATCTCTCTTTAAGTTTAAGATGTTTTTTCTCTAATTTTTGTCTGTTGTACCAACGTATTAGGAAAACCACCCCAATAAAGGCAAGGAGATACATCACCATGCTTACCTTTGATAAATACCAGGGCGGAGCGATTTCAAATTGTATTGTTTTGGGGTCCGAACGTTCATTATCTATACGGATGGTGGAAACGTTCAATTCATAATTGCCGAAAGGCAGGTTTTGAAATCTTATGACACCGTTTTCGATATCGGCAGCTTGGTCCATTGGACCGTACAATTCAAAATGATATTTGGGCTGTACCAGACTCGGGGATGAAACGTTTACTGTTATATCATGGGACACGTTATAGGGTACGTGGAATAGTTCATTTACCAAAGGATAGGGATTTTGCCCATCTTCAAATGAAACAAGTTTAGGTTTGGGTAATTCAAAATCTTCAAGTCGCTCTCTGAATTTAAAAAGATCAAGTTGCCCAAAACCATCATTTAAGGTAAAGCAATAAATGGAATCATTCAACTTAATGATGTTTTCCGCTTCTGGAGCCAATCGTTCTTGTAACTGAATATCATCAAGTACGAAATTGATTTCTTTTAAGTCGGTATAAAGTACTTCTTTAGACCCCTGGTTATCAATAAACCAGAAAAACGCATTGTCATGATGAATGAGGCTTTTATGGTTATAGTTCTGGAATTCCTTAAAAAGTTCGATTTTCTTTAAAATAGGATCATATCGATACCAAATACCCTCAATATCAAATGCTATTTGATTCCTGATATTATAAACTTTCACGTTGTAATTGGTGGGTATTTGCTCGGTAGTAAATTCGATCTTCTCGATTACCTCATCATAGGTGTCATTCAATACGATTCTATAAAGCCCTTTATAGGGGTGTGCGGCCCAAAGGGTATGGGTATCCTCAAAACACAGGTATTTTACCATTTTGTCCATGCCAGCGATGGGTGTGACGACCCACTTCCCGTTTGCATCTTTTTCGTATTTGGCGAGACCAATATAGGTTCCTTGGATAAATGATGTATTAGATTCGGGTACCTTCACAATTTGATATCCACCGGAAATGGTCGAAATTTTTTCGATTGACTTTTTATTTACTCGATAAGTACCTGTATTATGGCCACAGAAAAGCTCGCCATGGGTTACGTTTAAATCCCAGACATGCCCTTGGGAACCCTCGACAAATTGCAAGGAATCGTTAGTGAAATAATAGATACCCGTATTACTGCCCATATAAAGTACATTTTCATGGACCGCAAGATCATAAACGGTACCAACGGCCCCTGTATAATCGGTATAATAGGTTAACGGATTGTTCAGTTGTATTCGGTCTATACCATTATCCAAGCCTACCCATAATTGCTCCTTATACTGCATCATTGAAAGAACGGTATTGTTTTGTAAGCCAACCTGCCGGTTTAACCTTTGGCTGGTTTTATTACCAAGATCGTACAAATAAATACCATTCTTAATGGTTCCAAAGGCCAACTTGTTTCCCGATAGGGATAGAATTTGGTTAAGTTGATATTGTTTTAATTGCGCATTGATACTTATTTCAAATGGAACTATTTCTTTTTCTGTCATTATATAACATCCGTTCCGTTTTGTACCTATGAGAAGTCCTTCATTGATATCGGCCATGGCAATGATTACCTTATCCGATAATAATTCATGCTCTTCCAAGGGAATAAGCGCTTCGTCAATAAGCTCATATAGTCTTTTATGTCCTCCGGCGACCAGTATCTTATTTTTATATATTGAAATAAAGGTGACCACAAAAGGAGGGTCGATAACGGCGATTTTATCATTCCTTAATACATAGATGCCGTTGAACGACCTGAATAGTATGGCATCGCCATAGGGTAAAATCTGCCAGAATTCCTCACTTGTAAATACATGGTTTTTTATTAGATGGGTCAGGGAGGTGTAATCGAGAACACCCAACTTGTTTTTTGTCCAGTAACCAAACTCTTCGTAGGATCCGGTATAGATTTTCCCATCAATATGCGCAACGGATCGTATTGTGGTTTTATTCGGTAGTTTGTACAATTTCCATTTTTCGCCGTTAAAGTGAAGTAATCCGCTATTGTTGGCGACAAATAGTTCACCCTCACTATTAGCTGACAGTCCCCAATTCTTACTATCTGCTTGGTATTCAAAAATTTTATAGTTGTGAATAGGGGGCAAGAGATTTTGTGCGCCCATCCAGAAGGGTACGGTCCATAGGGCAAGAATAAAGATTAAAATTGGCTTCATTTTGAAGTACTTCTTCTTATTCATTATTAGGATAAAGATAAGCCAAAGTTATTTTATGAAAGTTTCAATCATTCTACAGTAGTGGGGTCTACAATCCTGGTTTTATCATGGGGTTTGACACCTTTGATTAATTTGTAAACGGAATTAATTGTTCATAAAGCTTGGTGAAAAACCATAGTGTTTCTATTTCTATATTAATTTTATAGGAATTCCCTTTTTTTTATAGGAACAGAAGTCATTATTAGCTTCCATCAAGGAATTCTTGTAAATTTAGATACCATATATGCATTTCGCAATCTACATCGATCATCAAACCTAAATTAGAATGAGGAATTATTCAATCCTGTTTGTTTCATTGGCCTTATCACTTTTATACCATTGCAAATTACCGGAAAAGGAAGCGCCAAAACGTCCAAATATTATATTCATCATGTCCGATGACCATGCCTATCAAGCGATTTCGGCCTATGATACCAGTTTGATCAAGACCCCGAACATCGACCGTATTGCAAAAATGGGGATGCTTTTTACCAACGCCACGGTCACCAATTCAATCTGTGCACCCTCAAGGGCCACTATTCTCACGGGGAAACACTCCCATATCAACGGCAAAATTGATAATCACTTTCCGTTCGATACCACCAATGTCACTTTTCCGCAGCTGCTCCAACAGTCGGGCTATGAGACCGCCATGTTCGGAAAACTACACTTCGGCAATAATCCAAAGGGCTTTGACCAGTTTAAGATTTTACCCGGACAAGGCGCATATTACAATCCTGACTTTATCACTAAAAATGAAGGAAATATTAATGTAAAGGGCTATGTGACCGATATTATTACTGATATGACCCTGGATTGGTTCGAAAAAGAACGAAATCCAGAAAAACCATTTATGTTAATGTACCTGCACAAAGCGCCCCACCGGTCTTGGGTCATGGCAGAACGGCACTTGGCCGAATTTACCCAAAGAACGTTCCCGGAACCGGAGACCCTTTTTGATGATTACGAAGGTAGACCTGCTGCCGAAGCGGCGGAAATGAGCATTTTAAGGCATATGAGTTGGATTTCCGATTCGAAGATATTCCCTGAGGTTATGGAAGAAATAGGGCTTCCTCCGTTTGGTACCGACAAGCTTGGAAATCAGTTCGGGGCGCAAAATCGGATGGATTCCACGCAACTAACAAATTTCAAGAATGCCTATCAAAAAATCAATGATGGCTTTAAAGCCGCCTATTCGACAATGACGGAGGAGGAAAAAATGAAATGGCGTTATCAACGATATATGCAGGATTATTTAGGGACTATTAAAGCGGTCGATGAAAACGTGGGTCGGCTGCTCGATTATTTGGAAACCAAAGACTTACTAGAGAATACAATAATCGTTTATACCTCAGATCAAGGCTTTTATCTAGGGGAACACGGTTGGTTCGATAAACGTTTCGTATATGATGAATCCCTAAAGACACCATTGTTGATTACCTGGCCTGGCAAGGTCGAAGCGGGTTCCAAATCGGATGAAATGGTGCAGAACCTTGATTTTGCACAAACCTTTTTAGATGCGGCGGGCGTAGACCAACCTGCCGATATGCAGGGTGAAAGTTTGCTTCCGATACTTACGGGACGGATGGAGGATTGGCATAGGGAAGCCGTCTATTACCATTATTATGAATACCCCGCCGAGCATATGGTGAATAGGCACTATGCCATAATAACCAAAGAATATAAGCTGATCCATTACTATTTTGACTTGGACTATTGGGAACTCATCGACCGTAAAAAAGACCCCAAGGAATTGCATAACGTATATAATGATCCTGCCTATGCCGAAATAAAAGCAAGGCTGCATACGGAATTGGTGGAAATTCGTAGAAGATATGGAGATAGTGAAGCACTAAGCCAGCAGTATCTAGATGTCTTTCTTAACGATGTAAAAGAAAAAGGGATATTCGGTATCGAGCAAGAAAAATTGGACAAAATATTGGAAAAACGCAATGAGTGATAACCCTAGCGGAGCATAAACCATATTTCAATACCGATATTTATAGGGAGCTGCGAAAATGCAAATAATAGCATCCGCTTAAATCCCCAAACTTGAGAAAAATTGTGCCTTATGGCTTTCCCCTATGGGTATGCGAATGTCATCGATCACTATTCGATTTCGTTGTACCGTACGAATAAAGTTCACATTGACCACAAAGGATTTATGCACACGAATGAATTGGTATTGAGGTAATTTGTCCATTAACTCCTTAAAGCTCAATAAGGTAAGGATGGTTTTGTTCGAACCTGCGATATGTATTTTTAAATAGTCCTTAAGACCTTGTATATATTGAATATCATCCAAATTTATCTTGATACTTTCGTGCTCCGATTTTACAAAAATAAATTTTTGGTTTTCATTGGCATCCCCATTGGAAGAAAACACATTGGCTGCTACAGGTTGTTCTTTCAAGGCCATTAACTCTTTAACCCTTGATACTGCCTTAATAAAACGATGGTAGGGAATGGGTTTCACCAGATAGTCAACGGCGTTGAGTTCAAAACCTTCCACCGCATATTGGGAGTAGGCCGTTGTGAAAATAAAAAGCGGTCTATTTTCTAAGGCACTTATAAATTCCAAACCATTGATTTGGGGCATTTCAATGTCACAGAATATAAGATCTACTTTTTTCTCCTTAATAATGGTAATGGCATCCAGCGGATTTGTAAAGGCATCAACCACCTCTATAAAACCTAATTTTTTGCAATAGCTCATTATAACTTCAATGGCTAAGGGCTCATCATCAATGATAATACAGTTCATAATTTATAGGGTTATGGTTAAATTTACTTCATAGGTTTCCCCAGTATCATCGATATGCAATACATGGGAATTGGGGTAAAGGTATTTAAGCCTGTTTTTTATGTTCTCAAGACCTAGACCGCTGCTTTTTGATTTTGCCTTATAGGGTCCTATACGGTTCTTTACATTAAAATGTATAGACCGGTTTTGTATGGTAAAGGTTATTTTGACCATGGTTTTCCCATTATAATCCGTACCGTATTTAAATGCATTTTCTATAAAGGAAATGAAGAGTAGGGGTGGCACATATTTATTGGTATCGTCTCCAGAAATTTTCAGGGTCACCATTTCACTATTGGCAAGACGAAGCCTTTGCAAGGCCACATAACTTTTTATGTACTCCATTTCCTTGTTTAAGGGCACATGGGCCTTGTCTGATTCATACAACATATATCGCATGAGTTCAGATAGATTTATGATTGCTTCAGAAGTGTCGGCGGATTGTTTTACCGATAAGGAATAAATAGTATTCAAGGAGTTAAAAAGAAAATGGGGGTTCAATTGGGCCTTTAAGAACTGAAGCTCTGATTCTATTTTCTCTTTCTCGGTTGATTTGCGAAGGTTCTCGTTTTCTTGCCACCCAAGATAGACCCGGAGCATGGTTGAAAAAAGAAAAGGGACTCCAAAATTAATGACAGGCGTCAAACGGAATCGGAATGATAGCAAGTCGTTTTGGTGCGGTTCCAAAGGAGGCATCGGGTTCGGTAATCCCCTCGGGTCCAAAGGGGGAAATAATACATGTGTACCATAAATGACAAGCCCCAAAAGTAGTACCGAAACTGTAATGTACCAGACCTTCATTTCGTTAAGCAAAAGATGGGGAACCAGATAAAAATAATTGAAATAGAACAGGACTGTTGCCACCAAGATCTTTATAGGTAGTTCGTTGGGAATGGGTCTTGATAGGGCAATAAACGGATATAATAACAAACCGTAAAGGGCACACCAAATTAAAACGTGCACCAGTATTTGCGGTATGTATTTCTTATCAAGTGACATGGGTAAAGCTAATTATGTGCTAGGATAACTATATCCAGTTCGTTAAGTTCTTGTACTGTTAACACCGGGCTATCCCCCTTCGAAATCTTAGATAGTACCATGTCTGCAACGAATTGGGCATCTTTGATTGTTCTAAAAGATCGCCTACCGGCAACGGCGGGTATTACCTCTTGCTGAATAAGTATTTTATTGCCCTTTAAAATTTGGTACCCGTACCCATCATTTACGTAGATTACTTTTGTAACCATCGCTGATTTTGGACCTTCCGAGTTCGGAATAAATTTTGAAACACCAAACAACAAAGAACCTGTAAATACTATGACCAGTAGGATCATGGTAATGCCTTCAATAATTGATTTCATTTATTTTTAGAATTTTATTCTGAAATGGGGCGGTACCTTATACAAATATCGCCCCATCGCCAAATTGACTAAAAAAACTAGGTACTGGATTTTCATTAATCTTCGTCATCGTATTCATCCAGTGGATAAAACTCATAGAGGTCATCTAAATAGAGGCTACTGGTACGTCCGAGGCCAACAAAAGCACGGGTTCCGTTAGCGAAGGCAATTGGGTCTTGTCGTGAAGTCCCCTCAAAACTGGTTCTTGTCTCCCATGTATCGTCGCTTGGATCATATTGCCATACCGTAGTCAAGGTGCCACTTGAAGTACCACATGCAATATAGCCATAGCCATTTAAGGCAAACCCAACTGCATTGCTTCTGAGAATGCTATAGTCATCTTCTTCGTCAAGATCCAATTTTTTGGTCCAGCTTTCGGTTGAAGAATCAAAAACCCAAAAATCATCCAAGTATATGCCGTTCGAAACGCCGGTGCCCAAGTATACTTCATCACCGATGGTAAAGGTCGTGGCCGACCTACGTTTGTCGCCTCCAAAGCCTACCAATTCTGACCAAGTGTCGGTAGTGGGGTCATATTTCCAAAAATCCTTGCGATCGTTATCGCCATCATAACCGGTACCGAAATAACCATTGCCGTTGATTCCAAAGGCAACAGCACTCCGTCTAGGCGTCGAAGGAAAGGAAGCTATTTCTGTCCATGAATTCGACCCGGCATTATAGGCATAAAAATCGGCTAGTTCATTGAGTCCGTCATATCCTGAACCAATATATCCGGTGCCATCGATTTCAAAACCTACTGCGGCATTTCTGGCGCTGCCAGGAAAGTCGGCCTTTTGTGACCAATAATCCCCATCGATATCATAGGACCAAAAAGAAGTCAAGTAGTCATCCCCGTCATAACCGACTCCCATATACCCATTATTTCCTATAGTGAATCCTGCGGTGCCGCTTCTAGGGCTTCCATCAAAAACAGATCTGTCGACCCAGTTACCCAAATCCTCATCGTCGTCATCGTCACTTGAACAACTGGATAGCGTACAGATCATAATGCCCAAGAAGGCAGCTTTATGTAAGTGATATTTAATTTCTTTCATCATGTCGTTTTGTTTTGCCTTTTTAATCGGTTATAAATTTTATCCAAAACTAGTACATGACCCTTACCCGTAAAACTGAAATAGATGAAGTTGCCTATTTAACATATGAACACTGTGATTTCATCTACCAATTCAAAGTCGGGTTTAATCGTCAAAATTCCAGTGTTTATCTGCTAACTATAAGGGTTGGTCTATTGTGGTTTTGGCCTAAGGGAACAGCGTATACTTTTATGGTCAAATCAAGATTTATGAAGACTATCCTAGGTTTAGTTTGTTCCGTTCTATTGGTCGCTTCCTGTAGCGATGATTCCTTAAACGATTCAGATTTTGTGGCGGGAGAAACATTTACCAATAGCAATATCCGTGTATTGCAAATCGACACCTTGACCGTGAAACTATCTACGATGAAATTTGATAGCATCATAACCTCTGTGGGTTCACGAATGCTGGTTGGGCAATACAGTGACCCTGTCTTCGGAATTGTCAAAAGTTCAAGTTTCTTGGAAACAATCCCTTCGTCCTATACGATAGATACCGATGCGCAATACGATAGTATTTTATTTATACTTAGGTATGACAACTATTATTACAATGACACCCTATTACATAATACCATCCATATCAAATCCTTGACTGAAAGTCTCAAACCAGCTGACGATACTAACTTTTACAATTCAAGTAGTATTGGGTTTAACGAAGAAGACCTGGGAACTTTAACCTTTGCCCCAAGACCTTTGGGAGCTGATTCCCTACAAGTAAAATTAAGTGACACCTTGGGTTTGGATCTGTTCGAGAACCTTCAGGAGAAAAAATTGACCAATTATGATGAGTTCACAAACCACTTTAATGGACTCACAATTCAACCCGATGAGAGCGATAATGGGGCTATCCTTGGTTTTTCCTTGGCATCTGTCATGCGACTCTATTATAGTATTGCCTATGAAACCGAATCGATACAGTACTATACCGACTTCACGATTAATACAAGTAGTTCCCCGATTCCTTTTTTCAATCAGATCTCGGCTGTGGAGCCCAATGAATATCTAGCGGGTTTAACAAATAATGAGATAAATCTATATAGTGAGGATGCCGATGATCAAAGTTTTATCCAATCGGGTATAGGTATCACAACAAGAATCGAATTTCCATCGATTAAATCGGTATTCGATATTCAGGGACAGGGTACGTTGCTTGATGCAACACTGCGGATCAAACCCAAAGAAGCTTCTTACAATGATGCCCTCATGCTTAGGGATACCCTAGCGGTCTATATGGTAGACCAAAACAATGATCTTGCAGGGGAAACCACCATGATGGCTATTTTGAACAGGGACGATCAAGAATTCAACAATATCTATTATGAAATATCGATTAGTAGCTATTTGGAAGAGCTCTTGGTGACCGACTTAGAGGCGACCGATGCGCTTATTCTTTTGCCATACGATTACAATGCGACGGTCGACCGCTTTATCCTTGATGTCGATGGTAGTAACGAAGGCACGCAACTTGAACTTATATATGCCATTTATGATGAAGATGAATAAAACACCTTTTTTTACGCTTATTGTCATGCTATTGGCACTGAATTCCATATTGGCCCAATCAGAAGGATTGACCAGTTCTCCCTATTCTTTATATGGATTAGGGGTTATCAATCAAACGAGCATTGGTTTTACCAATGGGCTGGGGTATTCCGGAATAGGTATTCGAACAGATACCGATATCAATAATATGAATGCCTCAAATTTTGCATTGATACCTCAAAATTCGTTTTTCTATGATATAGGTTTGAAAGGGGAATATAACAGTTTTAGCAACAAAGAGAGTGATGAATCTAAGACGACCTTTAATTTTGCGAATTTGGCCCTTGCTTTTCGTATCACCAAAGGTCTTGGTGTGGGTATTTCCATGGTTCCATACAGTGATATGGGGTATTCGTTGATAGGAATAGAAACCAATATTGAAGGGTCTACCGAAACCTTTGAAAGTAATGTAAATGGGGTAGGTGGGTTAAGTGATCTTAAGTTTAACTTGGGGTATGCCGTTGCCGAAAACCTACGATTCGGGGCCAGTGCCTCTTTCCTGTTTGGGAATATTGAAGAGGAAGAGACTTTTTATATCAGCGAGAGTACCTTTAGTGCCACCGAAACCACAAACTATTCCGGGCTTCGTATGGGTCTTGGAATGCAATTTGATTTTTCGGATAAGTTCACCATAGGAAGTACGGTGCAATTCCCGACGAGCTTGGAAGGTACTCTTAAACGTTCGGTAATCAAGTATTTGGATGGCGTGGAGACAACCGTAGAAGCTGATGAAAGTGACGCAGCCGCTGATTTTAATATGCCTCTGGAACTCGGTTTTGGATTTAGCGCCAAATTTCTTGAGTCACTGACTTTGAGTGCCGATTACAAGAAGAACTTTTGGAGTGATACCGGACAGATTGAAAACTTAGGGACCTACGAAGATCAAGATATTTATGCTATGGGCCTTGAATATGTAAAGAACCCCACCAGCTATAAGTACAATCACCGCATTCGATACCGAGCAGGTTATAATTATGACAATGGGTACCTCTCTATAAATGGGATAAAAGTAGATGGTTACAATATAACGGCAGGTATAGGCCTTCCCATTGGTCAGGGTCAAAGATCCATGTTGAACCTTTCATACAGCTACGGCTCCAAAGGGCAAATTCAAAATATACTGGTCAAGGAAAACTTTCATTTGCTCACCCTGAATTTAAGCTTAGAGGATCTATGGTTTCAAAAACGTAAGATCAATTAATGATATTTCCCAATGAATTGTCCACCTTCTAATCTAAAATGTGGGTAGTACAACGAATGGTATTAAACCTTTATTGAAAAATTAAGTCAAAATAATAAAATGTTGATAACAATTAAAATTCTATTAGTATGAAAAAAGTAATTATAATGATGTTAGGTTTATTACTGACAGCGGCTTTTACAAATGAAGCGAACGCACAAAAAAGAACGACAACAAAGAGAGTAACTACCACAAAAGTGGAAAGAGTACCAAGAGCTAGGGTCGTCTATAGAAAACCAACGGCAAAGGTGGTCGCAACAAGGTCAATTCCCAATAAAAAGGTGGTCGTTTCCCATAGGGGTGTAAATTATTATTATGCGAACAATAGGTTTTATAGGCCTTATAATGGGCGTTATATAGCTGTAGCACCTAAGGTTGGCCTACGTATAGGATTCTTGCCCCTTGGGTATAGAACCGTAGTGTTTGCCGGAAGAAACCATTTTTATTATGATGGCATCTACTATGATCAAATCGGCGATGAATATGAAGTGGTTTATCCTGAGATAGGAACCCTTATTTACGAGTTGCCAGATAATTATGAAAAAGTAGTGTATGATGGGCAATTGCTTTATGAAGTTAATGGCGTATTGTACGAAAGAGTACAAGTAGATGGTACTAGGGCCTATGAGGTTGTCGGTATCGTAGAGGATTAGAAATAGGGGAACAGCATTGTATCAGGGTAGTAGTTTTGACCATAGGGTAAAAACTACTACCTTTTTTAATTGATTGGAATTGATTTCTTTTAATGGATTCAGTCCAAGCTGTTTTTAGATATGTAGGCCAAGAAGTCCGGTTTATAATTTTCCGAAACGGTAATTCGTTGGTCTCCGATAATGATCTGACTTCGTTCAATAACATCTACGGCCTCTAAAGCAACGATAAATGAACGGTGAATACGCATGAATTTATCAGCTGGTAATACTTCTTGCAGACTTTTTAGGCTCATTAAGGTCAATACGGGTCTTGGCTGGTCTTTGAGCCAAATTTTAATGTAGTCCTTCAAACCTTCAAAATACAGTACGTCGTCTAGATGTATCTTTAGTTGTTTGTAATCAGACTTCACGAAAAGGAACTTCTTTTCGCTGATAGTAGGTGTTTGTGCTTTGGCCTTTGTCAAAGAAAACCATTCTTTAGCCTTTGTAGCGGCCGATAAAAATTCGGCATAATCAAAAGGTTTCAATAAATAATCCATCGCTTCAACCTTATAGCCTTCCAATGCATATTCAGAAAAAGCTGTTGTAAAGATGACTCGAGTGCTTTTTGGAATCAATTTGGAAAGTCCTATTCCTGTCAGATCGGGCATTTGAATATCCAGGAAGATTAGGTCGACAGTTTCATTTTCCATAAAGGCCAAGGCCTCGATGGCACTATCGCATTTTTTCCTTAGATCTAAAAAAGGGGTTTTCAACACATACCCTTCAATCAATTGCAATGCCATGGGCTCATCATCTACGACAATACAGCTAATTTGAACGGGTTTCATAACATCAGGTTTCCAAGGTCAGAATGGCCATAAAGATACCATCTTCCACCTTATAAACGAAACTATGTTGATCGGGATATAATAATTGCAATCGTTTTTCCAAATTTTCCAGTCCTATCCCAGAGCCACTTTTATCACTAGTATTCTTAGGGGTATTCGGGTTTAATGCAGTAAAGGTCAAAGTAGTGCCTTTAATTTCAAATGTAAATGATAAATCTGCTGATTTGCTCGCCGAAATACCGTGTTTAAAAGCATTCTCTACCAAGGTAATGAAAAGCAAAGGCACTACTCTTATATTTGGAACCTCGTCTGGGAAAGTGTACGATATTTTGATCTTATCCGAAAATCGAAGTTTCATGAGTTCAATATACTGGATCATAAAATCGATTTCCTTTTGTAAGGGTACTTTTTCGGTCTCCGTATCGTATAATAGGTAACGCATTAATTTACCCAAACTATGTATGGTTTTTTTTGCACTTTCCGGATTGAGGTCTACCAACGAATATATGTTGTTCAAGGCATTGAAAAAGAAATGGGGTTGTAATTGGTATTTTAAATGTTGGATCTCGGATTGCAGTTTTACGTTCATCGCTTCTTTTTGCATCGCTTCGGTCTTCATCCATCGTTCGGTCGTCTTAAGGGCGATTGAAAAGGCCAAGGGTACAAGAGACGCAAAAAAATCAAGATAAAAGAACATCTTTCTAGGGGGCCTATTCGTTGGATTGTCCTTTATGATCAACAAATCGGTCAAATAGCCCTTCAATTCCTGGTTGGCCCATACAAAAAGCACGATTAAAACAATATTGATAAGAAAGAAAAGGACCGTTCGATTGTTGAATAAAAAGCTATTGATGAAGTATAGGTAATTGAAATAAAAAATAATCGCATAGAAAAGAAGCGGCACCCATGAATGAATCAATGTCCTGTAAACGATTTGGGAGTCTTGATTTTGGCCCTGTGACAACAGATAAGGCATGCTGATCAGGATCATCCATACCAGAACATGTAACAAAGGGAATATGCTTTTCTTTCTGTTCAATACCATGTACTTATAATTTACTCATAGCGCAAGGCTGTAATTGGATCTAATGCTGCTGCCTTTTTTGCAGGATACCATCCAAAAAAGATACCTGTTATAGCACAAACGGCAAACGATATTATGATTGAATACAGGGCCACACTCGTAGGCCAATGTAAGAATTTCTCAATAAAAATAGTTGATCCTAGCCCTAAGATCACTCCAAGAAGTCCGCCGGTGATACTGATTAAAATGGCTTCAATCAAAAATTGCATTAAAATATCGGAGCCTTTACCACCTACAGCCATGCGTAGGCCAATTTCCTTGGTACGCTCCTTTACCGAGACGTACATGATATTCATAATACCAATACCACCGATCAATAATGAAATACTCGCAACGGCTACTAACAGTATAGTTAACATTTCACTGGTAGAACTGAATGTGGAAATTAATTCTTCCATAGAACGTACATGAAAATCGTCTTCTTCATTTTCGGTTAATTTGTGTTGTTTACGTAAAATTTCTGAAACTTGGGTTACTGCTTCTGGTGCATCAGCTTCACTTATAGCAGATGCTATAATAGATTCTAAATGATCGATAGCTAAAATACGTTTTTGTACTGTTGTGTAAGGCGCAATAACAACATCATCTTGATCCTGACCAAAGGTGTTTTCGCCTTTTTCTTCTAATACACCAATAATTTTAAAAGGAATATTATTAAAGCGAATCATTTGACCAACAGGTTCTTGACCATCAGGAAACACATTATCGACAACAGTTTGCCCTATTAAAGCCACTTTGGCAGCCGATTGTACTTCTGCATCGGTAAACATACTTCCGCTTTGTAAATCGGTAATTTTAATATTTAAATACGTTGGATTTACACCGTAAATTGTTGATGGCCAGTTGTTAGAGCCGTTAATGACCTGTCCGCCACCATTTACCAATGGAGTTATATAAGTTAATAAGGTGGCTTGCTCTTTAATTGCATAGTAATCATTAAGCGTTAATGTTTCCATGGCGCTTCGTTCTTGTCTAACACCACCTCGTACATCAGATCCTGGTCTAATAGTAATCATGTTAGAACCCATACTTGAAATGGTGTCTCTAATACTTGCTTTAGAGCCTTCTCCAATGGCTAGCATAGCAATTACCGAAGCCACACCAATGATAATACCCAACATGGTAAGCAAGGTTCTCATTTTGTTAAGCACGATGGCCTTAAATGCGATTTTTAATAAATTTAATAGTCTCATAATCAATGGTGTTCTTTAGGTAATTTCGCCAATTGCTCCGCTGCGGATTCTACCTTATGATTTTTATTATCCTGGATGATATTACCATCTTTCAAAACAATGGTCCGTTTGCTAAAGGCTGCTATATCGGGTTCGTGGGTCACAAAGACGATGGTTATGCCTTGTTTGTTCAACTCTTGAAAAATAGACATGATTTCGTAAGCAGTTCTTGTGTCTAGATTTCCTGTGGCCTCATCTGCTAGAATCATCACCGGATTGTTTACCAATGATCTTGCAATAGCCACACGTTGTTGTTGACCCCCAGAAAGCTGGGAAGGGGTGTGATCTTTTCTGTCGCCTAGACCAACCATTTCTATTGCTTTTATAGCCCTGTCCCTTCGCTCCTCTGAAGACACTTTGCTATTATAGAACAAGGGCAATTCTACGTTTTCTAAAGCTGATGTTCTTGCCAATAAATTATACGATTGAAAGATAAAGCCTATTTTTTCGTTTCGTATAGTCGCCAGTTGGTTTTTACTTAAATCCTTCATTTTCACACCATCAATTTCGTAAAATCCGGAAGTGGGTTGATCTAAACATCCTAAAATATTCAATAAGGTACTTTTCCCCGAACCACTAGAGCCCATGATGGTCACAAATTCACCTTCATGTATTGTAAAAGAGATGCCTCGTAAAGCACGTACCGTTTCGGCTCCCATGATAAACTCACGAGTTAAATCTTCAATTTTTATAATTTCTTTACTCATGGTTATTATTGTTTTTTCTTGGCACCAGGACGTTGTGGCATAAATGGACTCTCATTTGATGCTTCTTTTGAAATTTCAGATTTACTGACACCTTTTAAGCTATATACCAATTTTTCACCATCAGTAACACCACTTACTATCTGCACGTTTACACCATCACTTGCACCTAATGTCACTGCTTTTGAAGTTATAGCTCCATTGGCTCCTAACACCCAAAGGGTTATGTTTTCATGGCTAGTACCATTGTCGGTATTTGGTAAATTGTGTTGTGCATTATATTCCGCTAAGGTTTGGACGTTTGGTTTAAAATTGACTGCTTTAGCCTCAGCGGTTAAAACATCTTTAAGTTCTAATGTGTAAATTGAAATGGTGGCCGTTAACCCTGGTTTCAGCTTTAAATCTGGGTTATCTGCCTTAATAACAACGGTGTAGGTTACTACATTTGACGTGACCGTTGGGTCTAAACGTACCTGTGTCACGATACCTTCAAAGGTTTCACCCATATAGGCATCTACCGTAAAAGTGACACGTTGCCCTTCTTCTACTTGGCCAATATCGGCTTCATCAACATCGGCTTCTACTTGCATTTCCTTTAAATCTTGTGCAATGGTAAACAAGGTAGGCGTGCTAAAACTAGCTGCTACCGTTTGACCTTCGTCTATTGCCCTGGAAAGTACCACACCATCAATGGGGGCATAGATATCTGCATAACTTAAATTTGTGATGGCTCTTTGAAGATCGGATAAACGTTGTGTAACGGTCCCTTTTGCGGTTTGAATATTGTATTGGGCATCGTCAAAATCTGATTTACTAATGACCTGATTATCGTATAAGGTTTTTTGTCGATCAAAAATGGTTTGCATGTAATTTCTTTGGCTTACTGCATTATCATAGGCTGCTTGTGCCTGTGTCAGTGCGGCCTTAAGATTGGTTTTGTCCAATTCGGCAATCAATTGCCCTTCTTTAACCACACTGTTATAATCAACATATATTTTTTCGACAACACCAGAAACCTGTGTGCCAACTTCTACCTGTGTAATGGGTTCCATAGTTCCTGTTGCAGTAACCATCGTAGTTACATTTGCTTTTTTGGCAGCAACGGTCTTCGCTTCGATAACAATAGCATCGTCGCTACTGATAAAAATGTACGCTGCAACAACAAGTATGCCCACTACGAGACTTGCGATGATGATGTTTTTTTTAGTTTTCATTTGATATTGATTAAATTTTGATATCGTTTCCTTGATAAAATTGAAGTAGTTGGGTATACAAAAGGCTTAAATATTTTGTTTGAATGTAGTTTTGCTCGGCATTGGTATAGGTATTTTGGCTTACCACTAGATCGGTGGTACTCAAAGCACCTAGTTCGTACTGTTTCTGTGCCAATCGGTACGATTCACTTGCCGCATTTTTCGCAACTTCGGCGGCTACCATTTGGCTCTGGGCCGCTGTTGCATTTTGCCAAGCCGTTTCTATTTTTTGATAGAGGTCTTTTTCTTCTTGCGCCAATTGTAATTGGGCTATATCAATATTAATTTTGGATTTTTCAACTTCTGTTTTCGTTTTGTTCCTGTTGAAAATAGGAACGTTTAAAGAGAGTCCGATCCGTTGATTGAAGTTTAGGTCGAGCTGGTCGGAAAAATTAAAATCCTGGGTCGAGGTATAACCGGAGCCAAGGCTTCCTGTTAAGGAAAGTGTAGGTAGATATCCCCCTTTGGCAATATCCAGTTCCTTTTCTGAAACGGACACATTAATTTTACTTGCATTTATTTCGGGAAGTTTTTCCAAAGCCCGACTATAGATTAGATTCATATCAGGAATCAAATCCTCATCTGTGCCGGTCGGTTCGGCAATTTGAAATGCAGTACCGTTCGGAAGCTCCAAGAGCTGTTTAAGAGTCAATAGCTGTTGGGCATAATCATTTTTAGCGGTTATTAGATTATAGGCATTCGTAGCCGTGTTGGACTGTGCATCCGTAAAATCCTTTAGGGCAATGGAACCAGCTTCTAAACGGGCCTTGGCCTGCTCCTCTTCTTTTTGCGATGCAACTAGGTTGTTTTCCGCTATCGTGATGTTTTCATTGCTATAGAGCAGTTGAATATAACTATCGGCAATACTCAGGATGATATTGTTTTTGGCCTGCTCCTCATAAAAGGAATATTGGTCTACCAGAAGTTTGTTTTGTTTTATTTCATTATTGATTTGGTTGCCTTGAAAAAGGGTTACCTGGGTATTCAATCCTAAACTTGTGGAATTTATCTGTTGGGAAACAAAATCACTGGTTATCGGGTCAATCGAATTCCCATTGGTGAAGTTCTGTGAAGCCATACCCGATAGATTGGGTAATCTTGAAGATCTTGACGATTTATAATCCTGAAGCGTGCTGTTTTTTTGCAAAACGGCCTGTTTTACGGAAATGTTATGCTCCAAAGCATAGGAAATGCAATCTTCTAAGGACCAAATTTTATTGGGATCACTTGGAGTTTGCTGACTCTGTACAAACTGCCCGATTACTACTAGAAATATGATAATTGTTTTTTTCATGTCGTTGTATGCAATTTTGATTGAAATACGGTACAAATATCCGTCGGTTGTCATACAATATCTATTGAAATAGATGGATGGGGGAATTGACTAGACCAAAACGGTTATTTTCCCGACGGGATTTTTTTAAGGAATTGCATCTTGATACTTAAAACGTTGGTTTAAGGGTCAAAATGTACCGGGTATATCCTGCTATCGATACACCAATAAGTCCTTGAAGTATGCTTAAAAGCGGCACCGAGGGCGCAGCCCACTTTCAGAATAACCTAAATGAAATCCTTTGGTTTTTGCTGTACCCAGTAGTGAGATCTCCATTTACAAAACCATCCCGTCCATAGACAAAAACCTAGGATTGGTTGATTGGTTTTCTTTTTGGATGATTTGTAACGGTTCTTTGTTTCATAATCTAAAAATGGATCAAAATGAAAACAAAAGCAATTTTATTAAGTATTACGGCTACCACATTATTTGCAATTTCAAGCAACGCACAACAATCAAGCAATCGACAAAATAAGCAAGAACCACCGACTGTCGATGAGATTTTCAAACAGATGGACAAGGACGAGGATGGAAAACTTTCCAAAAAAGAAATCAAAGGCCCTTTAAAAGACGATTTCACAAAAATAGATACCGATGAAGATGGTTTCCTTTCTAAAGAGGAAGTGGAAAATGCCCCAAAACCAAAAGGTAGAAAATCTCAATAAAAATCGAAAAATAAAAAATAGCAACTATGAAAAACATCTTGTTTTTACCTTTAAGCTGCGTTTTTCTTCTGTTCTCTTGTAATAGCTGTAGTTCTGATTCAAATAACGACACTACGGATGATATCGTTGATGATGAAGTATCCGATATACTGGTGGTTAATGTAGAATCTTCCTACTTTACATCAGACAATGTTACCATCACCACGGTACCCTGTACCTTATCCGACGGTACCGAAACGGATTGTTATCAAATCGTTACAAATAGTACACCTTCTGACCACGAAATGGGTCCATGGTGTCCTGAAAACATCGCTGACGATGCAGAAGCGGGGGGTATTTGGCTGGAAGACGGGGAAGTTTATGATGTAGATGGTGCGTTTATTGAAAATATGGCCACATTTTACAATGATTCCAAATGGCTTATGTATGATGCAAACGGAGATATTTATGTAACTGCAACTGAAGATGATTGTATCAACGCTGCCAATCCCGATGTAGGGGAGGAATACGAAAACTTCTGTGTAGAATGTCTCCCCACCTATATAACCGATTTGACGCAAACTTGGACAATTCCAATAACCCCTGTTCTTCAAGACAATCCCGTCCTTTTTGCCACGGGTCCTGGAGGACCTGGTAGCAGCGCTCCCTCAACCCGTGGCGTGGCACTAAATGGGATAGAATTTTCTGCACCTGCTCCCGTAGATAATATTCTAGGTGCCTATACCTTGGCTCCATTTGATGATGCCGGGGGACATATTAACGTGCATCAAGGGTATCACTATCATGCAGCTACAGGATTCAGTACAAAAGTTGAACAAGCAGATGGGTATGCAGCTTTGATCGGCTACGCTTTGGATGGAAACGGAATTTACGAATTATTGGACACCGATGGTAATGCCCCTTCCGACTTAGATGAACTACGCGGCCACTCCGATGATACCCGTGGATACCATTACCACGTAGACGAGGCAGGTAACAATAATTTTATCAATGGTCTAAAAGGTGCTTACGTCAATTGAAAATACAGCTAAGAATGAGCCTTGACTAAATTGGTGTTTACCAACAATCTATAAAAAAGTAGAAACCAAAAGTAAAAATTCCAACATTATAAGAGTTCAAATAAGAACGCTGAACTTACTTAAAAACAAAAGAATCATGAAATACAAAACATTTAAGAAAGCAAGTATTTTAGCAGTAGTATTAGCCATTTTCACTGCTTGTAGCAGTGATGATGAAAATGAGATTGTAACAATATCAGAAGAGGTAGTATCAACATCGGAAGATATTGTAATAACAAGCACAAATTCAACAGGAACGGCTGAAGGCGATACGGACAACACAGGTGCCGATGAAGATGATTTAGTGGAAAATGCCACTTTTGAAAATACAGTACAAATTGTATTTTCCGATACCTCGGTAACGATTACAAACCCCGTTCCTGATGATGTGGTAATAACGCAAGACGGTGCCGATGTCACCATTAATTCCTCCATTTCAGAAGTGGCTTATGAAATATCGGGCACAACAACCGATGGGATGTTAAAAATGTATAGCGATAAAAAGTTCAAATTATCCTTAAGTGATTTAAGCATCACCAATGCTGATGGTCCAGCGATCAATATCCAATCTTCAAAAACCATTTTTGTAGTATTAGAGGGTACAAACAACTTGACCGATGCAACAACGTACAGTAATATTCCAGATGACGAAGATGCAAAAGCAACATTTTTCAGCGAAGGACAATTGGTTTTTAGCGGTTCAGGAGCACTTAACGTGGCAGGAATCTACAAACACGGTATTGCAAGTGATGATTATATCAGGGTAATTAGTGGAACAATTACAGTTACCGAAGCGGCATCGGACGCCATGCACACCAACGATTACATAGTTATAGACGGCGGTACACTTAATTTAACAGCGGATAGCGACGGAATGGATTGCGAAGAAGGCTACATTATTATCAACGACGGAGCATTTACCATAAATGCTGTTGATGATGGTATTGCTGCGTCGTATGACATTGATGACGAAGAAGAACCAGATGATTCCATTACGCCCTATGTAACTATTAATGGCGGAAATTTTGAAATTACTACTTCAGAAGGCGAGGGAATGGAAGCCAAGGGAACAATGACCATTAATGACGGTACCATAAACATCAGTTCTTACGATGATGGCTTAAATTCAGGTGGAAATTTATATATCAACGGAGGCAATATTTATGTTTACGCCACGCTAAATGATGCTATTGATAGTAACGATGGGATTACCATTACAGGTGGTACAACCATTGCAATAGCAGTCAGGACGGATGAACCCGATGGTAGCTTTGATTGTGATGATGACACATTCAAAATTACGGGAGGAACCATTTTAGGGTTAGGACTAAATACATCATTTCCAACAGAAAGCGTAAGTACACAAAACTCTGTGATTTTAGATGGGATCAGTGCAAATACCATCCTGAATATTCAATCATCGGATGGTACGGAAGCCCTCACTTATGAAGTGCCATATAGCGTAAATACCATAATTTACTCCAATGCAAAATTAGAAACAGCAGAAACTTATAATATTTACACAGGAGGAAGTGTAAGCAATGGCACTGAAGTTAACGGGTTATACACTTCTGGGACCTATAGTGGAGGAACAGATTCAGGAGATTCATTTACCATAAATAGCACTGTTACACAAATTGGAGGAGAATTGGGACCAACAGGAGAGAATGGAGGTAGATAAAAACTGGAGTTAAAGGGAGGGTTGGGTTATTCTATTCAACCCTTTAAACAAAAAAATATAAAGAGATGAAAAAATACATGTTACCGCTTGTTGCCTTTTGGTTTTCTATAGCAAGTTTTGCCCATAATCCTGATGTATCGACCATAATGTTGGTCGAAAAAGAGAACAATGTTTGGGTGTTACAGATCAGTGCTTCATTAACTGCATTTCAACATGAAGTACGGACCCATTTTGACGAAACTCCTTATAAATCCCCCGAGGAGTTTCAAAAAATGGTGTTGGAGCATATCAAGAACAATCTTGAGATCAGCTTCAATAATAACAGAGAAATAACCTTGGGGCAGGGCATCGTCAAACTGGGCCATGAGACCAACGTGGTTTTTGAGGTGTCCGGTATCCCTTCGGAAATAAATTCCGTATGGGTTGAAAATAATGTATTCAAAGATATCTCTAGAAATCAAAGTGCCCTATTTCTTTTCAAGGAAGGTTTTACCAAGGAACAGTTCGTTTTGGACAATGCCAATGGCCATACCTTGGCATTGGAAGTAAGGGGCAACAAGTTTGTAGTAGTTGGCACAAGCAAGGCAAGTTTCTTTTCACCCTATTTTGGACTCTTTTTCATTGGACTTTTAGGAATCGGTTTTTTACTACACAATGTCTTTGGTAATAAAAAAGTGGCTTTAAAAACCGTTCGCTAATTTCCATTTGCCATAATACAAGAAATAAAGGATATAGTACGATTTGTTAGTTGAGTTAAAAGGCTTCGTAAGCTATTACGAAGCTTTTATTTGCAACTCTATGAATTTATAAAGAGTAGCTAGGTTGCCCAAGATGAAAGTATTCAGAAACATAAGAAAAAAATTAGTGGCTTCGGGGAAAGTAAAAAACTACCTGGTATATGCCCTTGGCGAGATTCTGCTCATTGTTATCGGTATATTGATTGCCTGGAAAATCAATGATCTGAATGAAATCCGAAAAAATAAAATCGTTGAGCTTAAAATTTATGACAGCCTCTATGAAGAGCTAGACCTGAATCTGAAAGTCCTCAATAGCGCCATCGCTAACTACTCCGATGACATTCAAAGATTGGAAGCCACCGTTAATTACGTGGGTCTTGCCCCGGAACAGATTACATCTGGAGCCAAAGATACGATCGTACATTTGAATTATAGGGAAGTGAATCTGCTGGAAGGGGCTTTGAATTCCGTCATCAATACGACCAAATTCGAACTCATTGAAAGTGATTCCCTAAAAAGGCTGATCACAAATTACCCTACCGAAGTTGGGAATTTTAAAATGGAGGATTCAAAGGTAAAAGAGGTGGTGGCCAATGGTTTGAAACCCGTTTTGGAAAAATATCTTTCCTTGGCCGATATGCTTCCCAAAGAGAACCCAAAATACAATACTATTAAGAGTTTTGGGGGAAAGTCGAATTACCATAGTTTACTACAGGACCGAGAATATCAAAATAGTATTACCGCCAGGTTATTGCATACGGAAAACCTTTTAACGTTGGCGAAGAAATTAAGGAACAGGACCCAAATCATGGCTATGAAATTAAGTCGCGAATTGGGGTATCCCGTAGAAAGTTGATAGATGCACCGAACTCAAAAAAAATCATGTAACTTCTGACCTTCGATTTCTCAATAATGATTCAAGAGAAATAAATGAAGAGGTCGTACCTTCGCAACAATAAGATATATCGTTTTGCCTTGCCACCAACATACCATACTTTTTCTGTTCGTATTGCTTTATGGCGTTCTCCCATTATGTGCGCAAGAAGGCCGGACCCTCCCCTTGCCCATCAAAGCGGAAAAGGATACCATTATCGCGCCCTTGTTCCTCGATGCTTCCCGGATCGATAGTATTAAGGTCGATTCCGCACAGAACGATTCAACGAAAAACAAACCATCCATATTACCTGAAACCATAAAATATAAGGCCAAGGATTCTATAAAGTTGAACCAAAAAGAGCATACGATATATCTCTACAACGAAGCGGAAATTTACTATCAGGACATTGAACTAAAGGCAGGTATCATCGTGATGGACTATCTCAAAAATGAGGTATATGCAGGGCGTATTAAGGATTCCTTAGGGAATTACACACAAATGCCCTTTTTTAAGCAGGGGGAAAAGGAAGTCATACCCGATTCGATCCGGTTCAACTTTGATACACAAAAGGCCTTGATTTGGAACTCACGTACCGAGCAGCAAGCCGGTCTGGGGCAATTGGGCAGCGATATCATGAGGGTGTACGCTCAGGTTACGAAAAAGGAAAACGATTCGGTTTACTTTTTGAGCGAGGCCAAATTGACCACCTCCAAGGATACCATTGACCCTGATTACTATATTCGGGTAAGAAAGGCCAAACTCATTCCTAAAAAGAAGGTAATCGCAGGGTTTAGCAATCTTTACATCGCAGATATACCCACACCCATAGCCTTGCCCTTTGCTTATTTTCCATTGACCGTAGGCCAGACCGCTGGCCTGTTGATGCCCACATTTGGAAATGACCCCGATAAGGGCTACTTTTTTCAGAACGCGGGATATTATCTTCCCATAAGCGATTACGCAGACCTGGCCCTGACGGGTGACCTATACACCAATGGTAGCTATGGCATCCGAATGCAATCGGCATATGCCAAACGATATCGGTACAGTGGCAATATCAACTTTAGGTATGAAAATTTAGTGACCAGCCAATTGGGGTTCAGCGATTATGCGAGGAGTTCCATATACAACTTGCAGATATCACATTCCCAGGATCAGAAAGCCAGTCCGAATTCGCAATTTTCGGCCTCGGTCAATTTAGGAAGTAGTTCGTATTATCGAAATTCGTTATTACAACAGAACTTGCCGAGCACGCAGAACAATACCCTAAGTTCATCGATATCCTATTCCAAGACCTTTCCTGCCTATCCCTCGGTCAATATGAGCTTGGCCGCGACACATAGCCAAAATACCAATACCGAATCGATCGAAATGACACTTCCCACAATACAGGCCAGCATGGAGCGTATCTTTCCATTTGCAAAAAGGGACGGGATCAAAAAGGGGATGATCCAGAATATTAACTTTCAATATAATGTAAACGCACAAAACAAGCTATCTACCAATGATGACGACTTTTTAACAAGCAGGATGTTCGACGATGCCCAAGTGGGTGCCAAACACAGCATACCCCTCAGCACGAATTTTAAGATAGCCAAGTTCTTTAGCGTTACCGTCGGGGCCAATTACAACGATGTTTGGGCTTTGGAAACCTTTGGGCAGCGATTCGATGACGAAGAAAATGAGGTTGTGACCGACACCTTAAGCGGGTTTGCCCGTTATAACACCTATAACTTCAGCGCCAGCGTAGGGACGACCCTCTACGGCACTTTTAATTTTGGCGAGGACAATAGAATACAGGCCATCAGGCATGTCATGAGGCCTTCATTAAGTTATGGCTACGCACCTTCTTTTGAACAGTTTTATGATGAATACATCGACGGCGATGGTGAGGTTGTTCAGTACAGTAAATTCCAAGGCACCCTTAATGGGGCGCCAAGTTTGGGACAATCGAATAGTTTGAGTTTCTCCCTGGCCAATACCCTGGAGGCCAAAGTACGGAGCAGGGACTCCACTGGGACAGAACCGAAGAAAGTGTCCATTTTAAGTAATTTCAATATCTCGACCGGTTATAATATGGAGGCCGATTCCTTACGGCTAAGTCCATTGAGTTTAAACGGCGGTACCTCTATCTTGGACAATAAGATGTCCATCAACTTTTCCGCCGGTCTGGATCCCTATGCCGTCGACAACAATGGCACCCGCATCAATACCTTCAATATCGACAACGGGGGAAGCCTATTTCGGCTGACCAATGCCAATTTGAATGTGGGCTATTCGATAAGCAATGAAACCTTTGGGAAAAAAAGTGGGGAAAAGCGTAAGGAAGATTTGGGGAACGATGATTATGTAGCCCAAAGTGGCGGAAGAACGGATGGTCTCTTCGGAAGGGCCAATGATTTCAATAGTCTTGGAAGCGACAACGGGGAAAAAGACAAAGACGAACAGGATGTTGAAAACCCCATCTATGCCACTACAATACCTTGGGATTTTCGACTGGCGTATTCCGCCACCTATTCCAACGCCTCGCAGCAAAACGAATTCAGTAGCCATTCGCTTATGTTCTCGGGTGATATATCGTTGACCCCAAGTTGGAAGGTTGGGGTATCATCTGGTTACGACTTTAAAAACAAGGGTTTTACCCTTACCCAACTGCGTTTCGAAAGGGACCTAAAAAGTTTCGCTCTTCGATTTAATTGGACACCTTTTGGAGTTTATGAACGTTGGTATTTCTTTATCGGTATTAAAAGCTCAATACTTAGCGACCTGAAATGGGATAAAAGCAGCCAATAGGCTATGCTGCACTAAAAAGCAGTCATTAGGCTAGAAAAACGGTTCTTAGCCCTAGTTTAAAGACCCAAAAAAGGAATGACTTTGATCTTATGACGTTTTCCTATAGGAATTCGGATATCGTCCCGATGGTTTTTTAAAATCAGGGTTTTTTTATTTCTTTAATAGATGGTATTCCCTTTTGATTGACAAACCCATTTAAGTGGTTGATTGCTTTTTTAAATCAGTGATCTTTGATTTTACTTTTTTCTTGAAATAGTACTAATGCCATTGAAAATAAATAGGTTCATTGGCTATCTCTTTATATCAATCCTATTTTTGCATCCATTTTTTATTGTAAGAAACCTATGTACATGTCCTCAATTTTTTATACTGCTATTAGTAGGCCTACTATGCTCTTAGGGCCTATTAAAACCTCATGGAGTAAACCTCCTAATTCGTAGATGAAGTGCTTCAATTCATTGATTAGTTTTCTTTTTGGATGAATTGTAACGGTACTTTGTTTCATAATTCAAAAAAGATTCAAAACGAAATCTATACACTTCAACCACTCAACAATGAAAACAAAATTTTTAAACAAATGGAGCACTGTGTTTTTTGGCTTATTGTTCTTAATGGCAGTTACAATTTCGTGTAGCGACAACGACGAAGATATCACAGACGAGGTCACGGATGAAGTCGCAGATGATAGTTCTGATGAAACCGTTAATGATAATCTTCCGGATATCACGGGATTCCCAATAGTTGATACCGATCAGTCAACTTTTTTCAACAATACCACCGAGATTTCATCACCTTCATCTGGTGCTGACTTTTACGGACAGGATGCACAGTATTCAGGAAATCAGCCCTCCTTTACCGATAATGGTGATGGTACCGTAACCGATAATGTAACAGGTTTAATGTGGCAGTCCTCATTCGATCATAATGATGATGGCGAAATAGATGTTGACGACAAACTTAGTCTAGACGAGATACTGGTTTTACCCGTAACAGTTACAACAGGGGGACATCCAGATTGGAGAGTGCCTACAATAAAAGAACAATACTCCCTGATTATGTTTTCCGGTCGGGATATCTGTGGTTACGAAGGTACCGATACCGATGGTCTGACCCCATTCATCAATACCGATTATTTTGAGTACGCCTATGGGGATACGGATGCTGGGGAACGATTGATCGATGTGCAGTGCGCATCAACCAACATGTATCTACCTGGAACCTATGGAGGAACAGCCGAAACCGTATTTGGGGTCAATTTTGCTGATGGGCGTATAAAAGGGTATGGAACAACTTTGTTCGGGCAAGACAAGCAATTCAATTACCTCTTGGTACGCGGAAATTCGACTTATGGTATAAATGAATTTACCGACAATGGCGATGCTACCATTACAGATAATGCTACAGGGTTAATGTGGACCCAAGAAGATAATGGCGAAGCGATTATATGGAGTGATGCCTTGAGTTATGCAGAAAATGCAGAAGAAGCAGGGTATACCGATTGGAGGTTGCCCAATGCAAAAGAACTACAATCCATAGTAGACTATTCCCGTTCCCCCGACGAGACAAATTCAGCTGCTATTGATGCCTTGTTTGCCTGTACTGAAATCATCAATGAAGCTGGTGAAACTGATTACGGTTTCTATTGGAGTGGCACAACACACGCAAATATTACCGAGGGCAGTGAAGGTACTTTCGGAGCTTACGTTTGCTTTGGTCGCGGTATGGGCTACGATCCCGATTGGACCGATGTTCATGGAGCTGGAGCACAACGGAGCGACCCTAAAGCAGGTGACCCTGATGACTATCCTACAGGAAACGGGCCCCAAGGTGATGCTGTTCGAATCTACAACTATGTACGATTGGTAAGGGATATCAATTAAATAAAATCGAATGAAACCGTCACATACCTATAATAGTCTTACTCCTTCCGAATCAGATAATGAGCTATTGGTTACTCGTTTAAAACGAAATTTAAAAGATGTGTATCAGTTACGCCATAAACTTGATTCATATCGTTGTGAACCTCGAACGTATCTTTTGTTCGAGCGCATAGAATCCCTCAAAAAGGGTTTGGAGACTTTAGAATGTGAAGATCTTGAAATCATTTCTGAACTTAAAGAACACGAAAAGTCTGATAAGGAGTACGCTGAAAAGATAATACATCAATATTCTGAGTTTAATGACCTACAACAAGGTGTTAAGGAGTATATCTTTGCTTGTGAAACACATCACCGTCTATAATTTTTGTTAGAAATTGATGTTATAATTTTCCCCTAAAAGACCCATAAATTTTGTTTAATTAACGGGCCGGATACTTCCAATGAACAAAACCCCGATTGGTTGATGAAATACCCTGGTTCGTTGATTTTTATTTCTATTGAACATAAGCTTACGTTTCTTTGAAATGAAAATTCAAACCTGAAGATCATGAAACAAAAAATGAATGGAATGTATAAATTATTAATCGCAGTATTGATCGTTTCAACGACGGCCTGTGGGCAACAAAGAAGTGGTCAACAAGGACCGCCAGCACTTCCGACAGCTGATGAAATCGAAGAAATGGTGAGTGATTTGGCAGATGGGATTTCTTTAGATGAAGTTCAAGAAGAAAACATCCTTGAACTTTACAACGCCCATTTTGAGGAGGTTAAGCAAAAAATGAAATCTGGCAGGCCCGACCGCAAGGAAATGGAATCGTTACGAACTGATTTCGAGAAAGAGGTAAATGCAATCTTAAGCGATGAACAACAGGAATTATATATGGACTATCAAAAGAAAAACTGCCCAAAAGGCAAAAGATAACGAATAATATTCTAGAATTAAAAAACATAAACCATGAAAAATTCAACAAAAAAGAAGAAGGTCAACCTATTAGGTATTTATGTATTGATATTCGCTTTACTGGTATTCAACGTTGGGTGCAGTGACGATGATGGGGATAGTATCGATGAGGTTACTGATGAAGTAGTGGATGATGATACCGCTGATGACGACAGCACTTACGATGATTTGACCATCAACAACTATCTTATGATCGCTTCCGGACAAACCAACTTGTACAATGCCGATGGGGATCAAGTTACCAGCCTCAGTGA
>NZ_JBATHS010000049.1:0-1960 GCF_049667165.1 Maribacter sp. | reverse complement strand
AGCGTCCCCCAAATATTCATAGAGTTCCACTTTTTGAAAGGGCACCATATTCCTGACCTTCAAGAGAGGCGTTAAGGTTTGTTCCGCATTTTTAAAATCCCCATTGGCCACATAGGCCTTCCCCAATAAAAATGACGTTTTGGTCGAGTTTTGTGCTTCCAAGGCATCCAAAAAACTGGCAATGGACAGATCGTACTGTTTATGAAAATAATAGACCTCGCCTAAGGTGGACAGGGATTGTGCAAGTTCCCTTTTATCCGCTCTTTGACCCAAATCGGCAATCGATTTTGTGATGAAATCAATACTTCGTTCGATATTGGTCTTTTTGTAGTAGTTGGCAGAATCCAAGAAGAGGGCATGCATAGAAACCTCGTTTCGGGAACTTTTATTGCTTCCAAAGCTACTCTCCCCTTTTTCAGGATACCCCCTGACTTTCACGTCAACATCCTCCCCACTTCGAATGCGATGCCGAACCGTTTCAAACTGTGGACTCTCGAAAATAAGTTCCTCCCCCATCGAGGCCCTGATCTTAAATTCCCCAAAGGCATTGGTCAAGGTATACTCACCAGAATTTGTGGAAACCCCAACGCCGGAAATCGGAGTACCGTTCTCCATTCCTTTGACGGTCCCCTTTATCTGCAGTTTGACATTGGGATCTTGAACCTGTGAATGACAGGTGAACGAACCAATGAGCAGTATAATGAGTATGTAGTGAATCTTGTGCATTGTGCTTAATAAAAAACGTAAACTTAGCTGATTTATGCGGCAATAAAAAATGGGGAATCTTCTAAAATAGGGAATATAAAACGCATAAAACGAGGTTTACGAAATCAGGTCGCCGCTTTACTCAATCAAAGGGTCACTTTACTCATTCCCTGTTTTTTCTTATAAAGTCCGGATATACATTTACGCCATAACATTGAACTTTTTCAAGCATGAATATAACACTGAAAACTAAAATAAAGAAGTTGGTTTTAGGACTTACCGTCATGTTCATCGCCTTATTTGCGTATCGCTTATCGACAGCAACCGAGGAGACTTTTGAACCCGCTCCGCTTTTTGACCTTACAGAGATTTCAGAAACCATCACTGACATCCGTAAAAATTATGCGACCCAAAAACACAAGGGAATCTCGGGTCAATCCCCTATAAGGATGGACCAAAAATATGAGAAAATCGCGGACATAAAATCGGTTACCACACAGTTTGATCGGGAAGAAAACCTAATACGGAATAAGATAAAGGATTTTAATGGCCTCATACAGTTCGAAAATAAAAACGGCAATACGGGCTATCGCAACCTAAGCTTGATTATCGGGGTGCCCCCCGCAAATTTTGATTCGATCTACAGCCAGCTCATTACAATAGGTACGATACAGGCCAAACAGATTACCAAAAAAGACAAGACGAATGAGTATAAGGAACTCAATGCCAAAAAACTCTCCCTTGAAAAAATAAGGGCCTCCTTAATCGCACTTAAATCCGAAGGAGGGCGCATTGAGGAGTATATGCAACTGGAAAACAGGATCTTGGAAATTGAACAACAGTTCCAGGAACTAGGGGTAAGTTTGGGCAACTTTGATGTGGAAAACGAATTCTGTACCGTCAAATTCGCCCTATCCGAAATCAAGGAAAAGAATACGAGCTTGCTAGAGCGTATCGAATCGGCCTTTCTCTGGACCCTCACTACCTATCTAAAACTCATACTCATCTTGACCTTGATGTCGGGGTTCTCATTCTTAACGGCTTCCACGATTGAAAAATTAACTCATAAAAAACAAAAATGATTCTACGCATCTGTACCCGTATTTTTAAAAAGGGCCAAAACATCTCGACTGCGCTCGATGTGACGGTAAAATTGATTATTGGTACAATCAAGGAAATACAAATACATAAAATAAAAATTGAATATCATGAAAAACGTACATCGAATTTTAGGAATTTGCCTTTTGGCAGCAAC
>NZ_JBATHS010000048.1:0-54196 GCF_049667165.1 Maribacter sp. | reverse complement strand
ATCACTGAAACTACGGCGAGTGGAGGGGGGCGCATCTATAATGCCGGGAAATCAACGGTAACTTCCCGAGGTATATGCTGGGCTACCGACCCCATGCCAACCCTTGCGGACAAGAAGACGATTAACGGCACTGGAGATGGTGGTTTCATCAGTGAGTTGACCAATTTAACCCCCAACACCACATACCATGTACGGGCTTATGCCAACAACGCAGAGGGCATTTCCTATGGTGACAATGTCACCTTTACTACCAAAAGCGCAGCGCTTCCCATCCTGCAAACCACCCCGATTTCAAATGTAACATCGACCTCTGCCAAAAGCGGGGGTACAATTGTATTTGAAGGCAAAGGGAGTGTAACAGCAAGAGGAGTGTGTTGGAGTGTCAATGATCTTCCGACCCTTACGGACCATAAAACCATGGATGGAATGGGTCAGGGAGTATTCACAAGCACGATTACCGGTATGGACCCTGATTCTACGTACTATGTAAGGGCCTATGCAACGAATAGCGAAGGTACCGCATATGGTAATTCGGTTTTTTTAAAGCCTTATAAGAATACGGTTACCGATGTGGAAGGCAATGTTTATGCCACGGTAACCATCGGAACACAGGTATGGACGGCCGAAAACCTGAAAACCACAACGTATCAAAATGGGGATCCCATTGAAAACATTCCCGACAATGGATTATGGAATACAACCCAAACAGGCGCCTATTGCGACTATGACAACAATGCGGGACATACCACCGATTACGGACGACTTTATAATTGGTATGCTGCCAGTGATCCAAGAAATATTGCCCCGAAAGGATGGCATGTCGCCACCTATGACGATTATCTGGTTTTGATCGACGAGCTGGGAGGTCCTTTTACAGCTGCTGAAAAAATGAATACAGGGGTATTTAAAGCGCTACCAGGTGGAAAAAGGAATAGGGATGGGGTTTTCTTCGATCAAGGGTTATTGCCCTATTTTTGGACAGCTACCGAATATCATGAAGGTAGCGCTTGGGCCCGGTTTATTCTGTTGGATCCCGGGGAGTTGAACATTATCAATCTTAGCAAGAATTATGGATTTTCAGTACGTTGTGTACGCGATTGAACTTGCTGAAAAAGGAATAAGGCTATGAACTTTCGAAATACCTGGATAGTTCCATTTTGATGCTATCGGGATTGGATTTATGTACATTGATTCGCGTACAGGCATTGAATTTCATGAACGCATCGAGCTCCTTAACAAATGCGGCTAAAAAGTTATCCATCCTTACGGTATTTTGTTCCATGAACATTTGATGTACATGTAAGACGGACGTCTTTCGGTCAGCCTTGCAGTCCATTCGGGCCACAAATTTGCCATTCCATAAAATCGGCAGCACAAAATAACCATATTTTCGTTTGGCCTCGGGAACATAACATTCGAGCACATAATCAAACCCGAATAGGTCCGAAATACGTTTACGCTGAATGATGAGATTATCAAAGGGGGATACGATTTTGCATTTGCTTCGCATCAATGGTCTGTTTAATAGTTCCAAAGATGTTGTTAGCGCATAATAGACCTCATTCCCCACCATAAGCGGTTGTACTTTTCCTTGCACGCACAGGTCATTCAGTGCACTGTCAATATGGGTCTTCATGTTTTTGAGCAAATAGCCCATTTCATTGGCTTTGGCTATTCCGTGGGCCCTAAGGAACGAAGTGATCAAAAATTGTGCATATTCATCGGGCGTGGGCATTGAAGTATTAATGGCATTCGGCAGTACACGTTCGGTGAGATCATACACTTTATGGAAGTTCTGTCGGGAACGGATCATGAGTTTGCCTTGCATATACAGGTTTTCCAAGGCCTTTTTTGCAGGTTTTGTCTGCCAGTCGCCAAGTTTCTTCCCCTTATTTTCAAAATCCTTAGCCATCAAGGGTCCCTGGGCTGCAATACGGTCAAGCACCCTTTGCATCAGTTTTTTATCCTTTGCATACCAATGCCTCTGTTCACCACTGGCAATCGCCATTTTGCGGGGCAGACTAAAACGATACTCCTTCATGGGAAGGTAGGCGGCCGCATGGGACCAATATTCAAAAATGGATTTATTGGCCATTAATTCCCCAAGATGTTCGTTTTTGTACCTAGGATTTCGGTTCCACAACGTATGGTGGTGCGCACGCGCAATTGTCGAAATTGTGTCAATTTGAATATACCCAAGATGTTCAATGGTAGCTAAAGTAGCGGCCAAAGCATTCCCTTTTTGATGGGTAGGGGGTATGCGTTGTGAAAGCAACACTAACTTACAGACCTGTTTTAAGGATATCGATGGTATGCTGTTACTCATGTAGTCTCCATTCTCATTTTGATGACCTGAAACATACAAAAGTATGCTACTAATCGACAAAAAAACATCAATTTTAGTATTTCTATTGCTTTTAGGTCCATGAAATCCTGCTTTTACACCGATGAAATACTCCTTTTTTCGGTAAGCTGTTTTTGGGGGACTTCCCGTTTATCGAGGGAATTTTACACTTTATCCCAAAATTGGTCGAATAACGATAAATAGGGGCGTTCAGCGTTTTTCAACCCTGTGAAATGCACTTGTTGCGGTTATAATTATATAACAAAACAAGTCATGAAAGCAATAGCAACCATCATCTTTATCATCTTCTTCGGAATCGCTGCCCAAGCACAAAACAATACCCAGGAAGTTAAGGTTGCAACTATTGAAATGAGCATCGTTACTACAACGGCTTCAGAAACCAAGAATGAAGTTAAGACTGAAACCACTACTGAGGTTGCCCGTTTATACAAATTCAAAAACTCCAGAGTTAAGAAAGCTCTTTCTTTTACCACGAAAAGAAACAAAGCTAAAATGGCGTAAGCAATTCAAAGAAGGTTTTTATTCTAAGCGAATAGAAAATTAATTAAGGTAGTTTCGTTATAGGTTGGTATATGAAAAGTAACGGATATAGGTATGCTTATTTTGCGTATTGTTTAAATGTATGAGAAAGCGCAAGTCATACTGATTTGCGCTTAATTAACTATTTTTTATATATCTTGTTGTAGCACGTTTTTAAATTTCCTCTTTTTTCAAAGGGGAATGATGCTCATGAACCATTTTCCATCCATCAGATGTTTTTACGAATAATAATGTGATTTGGTCGTTTACAACCATAAGATCTTCACCAAATTTGAGGTGAAAATCGGAGTGAAAGGTTAAATTGGCTACGTCACCATAAACGGCAATCTGTAAGTCATTGGCATCGAACTTAACCACTTCGGTTACAGAGCCAAAAACATTACGTTCGTGAGCTTCATTTGCCTCACCACCATTACGGGGTTCCCCATTTTTGAATTCAGTAAATTTTGGACCATAGGCGTGGAAGGAAATTAGTTTATCCAAATCACCATCTTTAATGCTTTGGGCAATAGCACCAAAGGTTTCCATAACTTCTTGCTTTGCTTCGGGAAATTCTTCAGTGATCAAGTCAATTTTTATTTCCTCCACTTTTGAAGTTTGTCCCTTACAACCTGTAAATGCAAGTAATAAAATACCAATAAACATAAATGTCGATCTTGTTTTCATAATTCTTGATTTTAGTGTTAAATTTTGATTGCAGTACAAGATTATCTTGCCCCTCAAAATTGAATGTTATAAAGATGCAAAGAAGTACCAAACACCACCTAACAGGCATGTTGCGGTATTATTAAATTTTTTTCCAGAGGTTGAAATTATGGTGCAGAACCTTCAAACGATGTTGAAAACGTCATTTTGGGGAAACTAATTTTTGTTAAGTCTTTATAGGTATTCCGATACTTGAAAAGCCAACTTTCCTGTACAGATCTACGTATCGTGGATCGTTCCTTAACGGGGCTAAAAGAGGTTCTTCCCGTAACCAGGTCAACTCGACTTCATGTCTTTCATAAGACTTGTTCAACCACTCAAAAGCGCGTTCATAATCATTCAAGGTGCAATAGTAGAGCGCTATGAACCAAGCAGGACTGCCCGATGAGCCTTCATTGTACTTAGTGAACAACTCTTCCAAATGTTTATTTACCTCATTCTGACTGCCATCCATCTGGGCATAAACCAAGTTCAGCCACATCAAAATCGGGGGATAATCGGAGAATTTGGATAGTATTTTATTAAGCTGCTTTTTTGACTTTTCATATTCACCAAGATAGAAATATATCTTTGCGGATTCTCGCAAATACCACAAGTTGTCGTCATATAAACTATTGGTGCTTTCCAACAATTCCAATGCCTCGTCCGTTCTATCAAGAAATAGGAATGTCTCTGCCTTGAAACAGAAAAGAACGCCGAAAGAAGGGTCGATCAAGAGAAGTTCATCCATAGCCTTCGCCGCCAGCAGGTATCTTCCTGTTTTTATGGCATAATCGGCAACTAAAGATGGCGTATCGTCAAAATAAGAATCTTTCAATATCTTTTGGTAATAGGGTTCTACCACTTCAAAATTCCAGTCATAGTAGAAATAGCCTGAATACAATTCTTCTTCCACCTCTTTATTACCGGGGTCAATTTCAAGCGCTTTTTCCAATAGCCTTTTGGTATTCTCCCATGCAGTCCGTTCATCAAAAATCCCCCAAACCAATCCACCAAAACTCCAAACCCTTGCCTGACTAATATAGGCTTCCACAAAACTGGAATCTATTTCAATCGATTTTTCATAAAGTTCGATAGCATTGTCATAGGTTGATTCATTCGCTTTATTTCGCTGAAACTCGGCTTGAAGAAAATAGGAATATGCCTGTTTACTTTTTGTAGGTATTTTTTGAATAGCCACCATTTCGTTTTCGGAAATGGTGGCCCTCATATTTTTGGCTATGGCTTCGACCACCTCGAACTGTATCTTGAAAATTTCATCACTTTTCCATTCTTTAGTGTATTCTTCGGACCATAGATGCACATTAGAACTGCCATGGATCATTTGTAGATTGATTTTAATCTGACTGCCGGAAATTTGAAGATTTCCCTGTAAAAGGTTAGCCACCTTCAATTCCTTCGCGATTTCTGATATGGTTTTTTCGGTATCCTTGTATTGTAGGACCGAGGCAAACGGAACTACCTTATCAATAGCTTCGATTTTCGTGAGTCTTGAGATAACGGCATCGGTCATACCATCGGAGATATATTCCAAATCAGGGTTTCCTGTCCAGTTTTTCAAGGGTAGTACGGCTATCGATTTTCCATGGATGTTGATTTCGTTTTTTTGCGATTCTTGGTTCTCCTTTGCATATGGACTAAAAAAATAAAAGACTACCAATACGAATATCGGTAGTAAAACTAACGCCCAAAGCAATCTTTTTTTGGTATTGCTTTGTACGATTGTGGTATCTCGACCATGGATAAGAATTTTAATTTCATTGCTGTTTTTTGATTTGACTTCTCCAGGGGTAATCCCATAAAATTTATGGAAACAGGTGTTGAAGTACGTTGGACTACTGAATCCTACCCGATATGCGGTCTCAGAGGCGGTAATCCCTTCGTTCCTAAGAATCTCCATAGCCCTCTTTAATCGGTATTCGCGGATAAATTGGCTTGTTGAAACACCCAAAAGTCTGTGCAATTTCCGGTGAAGACTAGACCTGCTCATTCCGACCGCCTGTGCCAAACTATCGACCCCGAATTGGTCATTGTTAAGATTAGACTCGATTTCATAGGTCAGTTTATCGACCAGAGTGCTACCGATTGGTTTTCCTTTAAAATCTTTATTTGAATTAAGATCCGTACTCATTTACATATCGAATTTCTTTAGTGGAGGGCATTACAAGTTAAACAAATTAAGAACTAATTGAGGTTTAACTAGATGGCATTTTATGAGTTTTATTAAACGATATAAGGAATTATCTTAGGCATAGTCTCAAATCAACTAAATGTGGTACAACATAATAGGATAAGGATTGGTTTTATCATGTATACCCACGGATAATCAAGTTAGCTGAAAATCTTAAATGTTTCAAGTGTAAAGCTATGACATGTTCACAAAAGTTTTAAATAAATAAAACAGTTTGCTCTTTTCAGATGATTTTGTTTTAAAAACCTTGATCATTCGTGAAATGTAAAGGCAAAAAACACCATTTACTTTTCCCAAATTGTAGTATTTTGCACTATAAAATTAAAGACCAAGATGATGCAAAAAGCCAAATGGGAAACTGCCCTCCAATTTGAGGATATCACGTATAAAAAGAGCAATGGGGTCGCCCGCATCGCCTTTAACCGGCCCAATGTGCGCAATGCCTTTCGGCCCAAGACCACCAGCGAACTTTATAAGGCATTTTATGATGCCCAAGAAGACACTTCGATTGGCGTGGTGTTGTTATCCGCCGAGGGTCCTTCGACCAAGGATGGGGTATACTCTTTTTGTAGCGGTGGCGATCAAAAGGCCCGAGGTCATAAAGGATATGTGGGGGAAGATGGCATGCACCGTTTGAACATTCTCGAAGTGCAACGGTTAATCCGTTTTATGCCCAAAGTGGTCATAGCTGTGGTACCTGGTTGGGCGGTAGGTGGTGGACATAGTCTGCATGTGGTTTGCGATCTGACCTTGGCCAGTAAGGAGCACGCCCTTTTTAAACAGACCGATGCCGATGTCACTAGTTTTGATGGAGGTTATGGCTCCGCATATCTCGCAAAGATGGTGGGTCAGAAGAAAGCCCGGGAAATCTTCTTTTTAGGGCGTAGTTATACGGCCCAGGCCGCCTATGAAATGGGGATGGTCAATGCCGTGATTCCCCATGAGGAATTGGAGGATACCGCCTATGAATGGGCGCAAGAAATATTGGAAAAATCACCTACGTCTATCAAAATGTTGAAATTCGCCATGAACCTTACCGATGACGGTATGGTCGGTCAACAGGTCTTCGCCGGCGAAGCTACCCGTTTGGCGTATATGACCGAAGAGGCCAAAGAAGGGCGAAATGCCTTCTTAGAGAAACGCAAACCTAATTTCGGGAAGAACAATTGGATTCCATAGGGATTTGTTTGCAAGGATATGACTTTGCCCTACCTAACGTTTTCAAAAATACACCCAACTAAAAAGGGTCTCACCGTTTTACCGACAAGACCCTTTTACGAGAACACTATATGAAAATGAAAAAATTTATTTACTTGATTACTACGATGTAAATATAGAAGGCCTATCCGGTATCATCGAATTATTGTTGTGAGCCTAGGCAGAAATGTGGTGAACGCCTTAAAAAAGTATATTTCAGGGTTGCGTAGGCATCTTTTTGATCTTTGACAAGAACTAACCCCCTAGTTCAGTGCTTTGATGATCTCGCTTAAAAAGTGGTTTACATCAAATTCTGGAGACTCAGCCAGTCCAGTACGCACCACCACTAAATCTTTTGAAGGAATAATGAATACGTATTGCCCTTGGTACCCATTGGCAGAATACAGGTCTTTGGGGACATCGGGAAATTTACCTTCCGCATTGAGCCAAAAATGGGCCCCATAGGTACCGTCTGAATGTAAGGTAGGTTTGGTAATATAATCGACCCAACGTGCATCAAAGAGTTGGTCGCCGTTCCAACGGCCCTTATTTAAATAGAGCAATCCGAATTTGGCCCAATCCCGTGTGCTGGCCCAACCATAGGAAGAGCCTACATAATTCCCTTCCATATCGGCCTCAATAAGCATGGAATACATGCCTATCTTATCGATTAAGGCAGTGTAAGGAAAGTCAAGATATTCTTGATGTGTGTCAAAATAACCCCTTAAAATGCCTGAGAGTAGGTTCGAAGTTCCTGAGGAATAGTTCCAAATTTCGGTGGGAGGGGCAAGAGCTTCCTTTTCCTCCTGGGCAAGGGTCATGTCGGCGTCTAGAAACAACATTCGGGTAACATCCGAAATACTGGAATAATCCTCATCCCAGGCCAGACCACTCTGCATGCGCAGTAAGTGGTTCAGGGTAATGTCCTTACGTTCATCATCTTGCCAGGAGGCGATGGGCGTGGGTTGGTTCAAATCGATTTTCCCTTCAAATTCTAAAATACCATATAAGGTGGCCAAAATACTTTTGGTCATTGACCAACCCAAAATAGGGGTTTCCTTGGTAAATCCGTCTATATACTTTTCTGAAACGATATGATTCTTATAGGCGACCAGCACGGTTCTTGTTTTTTGTATCCCGGCATTGGCAAAAGCCCCATCAACCGCTTTTTGTAGTTGTTGGTAGTCTACATTTGCAAAGAGCGTGTCTTTTGGTTCGTTATTCCCATAGGGGAAAGGTAGCCCAGTTTCCTTATGCGTTCGTTTGGGCGTAAAGTCATATCTATTGGGATCATAATCATCATTGATCAGTACACATCCCATTCCATCCCTACAAATGGCATCACGTTCCATGAGACCGTACACCGCAGCAGCAGCACCGTCCTCGATAACTTCAACATCGGCCAATTTGATCAAGGGTACATTAAGGTCGTTGGCTTTTACTGCTTCTAAATCTCGATGGGCAATAAACTGGTTCGAGGCCATACTTTTGGCGGCAAAACCCGAAATGATGTTCAATTTGGGGTAATTTATGTAGGCAAGTACCGCCAAAATAACAAGTAGTATTAAAAGAATGCGTTTTACTGATTTCATTCCTATGGTGCATTAATGTACAAATGTAATATTAAGATTTGTTTTTAGCCTTTTCCTAGATCAAAGCCCTACTACTTAAAACATATTTTATAACTTGCTCTACGATTATAAAACGATCAGGTTCGGCACTGGGTCACCAAGACATACGATATGGGTACTTTGGGCATTTTTTACCGGTGCCTACAAGAAAGTTACAGGCTCCTTGTACGGACATGATATTTATGAGAAACCAAGCCATACCGATGCGCATATCAAAAACGTTTCTACTCATTTACTCAATGGCCATGTTAGGGGTCTCCTGCAAGGATAGGAAAGAGCAAAAGGCCGTTGCATTGTTCAATTCCTACTGTGCCACATGCCATATAAAACCATCGATCCAATCGCTGCCCAAAGATTTATGGAAAAACAGGGTATTACCTGAAATGGGGGCGAGATTGGGCCTACGGGACACAGCCTTTAATCCATATGAAGGCCGTTCCTATAGGGACCAGGAAGCCATGATGCGATCAGGAATATATACCTTGCCGCCCATAATCAAGCATGAGGACTGGGAGTTATTGAAGGATTATATCATTGGGCAGGCCCCTGATTCCGTAAAGATGCCCCCTGTAAAAATCGCCCATGATCAATTAGACGGCTTTTTGCCCCAAACCATTACCTTTGATTCCTTATCAGGGTTGATGTTTACGTATCTTCATATAGATAGCATTACCCAAAAGATTGAATTGGGGGATATGTCAGGCCGGCTATTGACCTATGATTATCCGCAACGGAAATTGGGTTTTTTAAATAGTTTTCCCCGGCCAATCACAGGGCTCAATAGGTCCCAAAGTGCAGCTTATGTCACCTCGGTAGGCAAGTTGAATCCATCGGAAATCGCATCAGGGAGCATATTCATGGAGAAAGCGGGTACAATTACCGAATTACCCCTTGTTTTGCATAGGCCCGTGCATACGGTCGTTGATGATCTTAATGGAGATGGACGCGATGAGCTGTTGGTCAGCGAGTTTGGATATCTGACAGGTAAACTTTCCTTATTGAAACACAACGACAGCACCTATTTTGAAAGGCAAGTGCTCTCGGGGTTGCCTGGTGTGATCCGCTCGGTCATCAAGGATATGAACGGAGACGGCAAAAAGGATATCGTCGCCTTGTTTTCCCAAGGGGATGAAAATGTTACCATTTACTATCAATTGGAAGATCTGAAGTTCCGTATGGACAAGGTCATCCGCTTTAGTCCAATATATGGTAGCAGCTGGTTTGAATTGATCGACTATGATCTTGACGGGGATGATGATATCATCACTGTAAACGGCGATAATGCCGATCAAACGTATATTCCCAAACCCTATCATGGCTTACGGTTACACATCAATGATGGAAACAATCAATTCGAGGAAAAATATTTTTATCCCATGAATGGAGCCACAAGGGTGGTAGCCCGCGATTTTGATGAGGATGGGGATATTGATTTTGGGTTGTTGTCCACGTTTCCTGATTATGAAAATCCAGCGGAGCCTTCATTTATTTATCTGGAGAACAAAAATGCCTCAGCATTTACTTTTGAGAATTCAACGTTAAAGGAATCGAATTATGGCCGATGGTTGCTTATGGATGCGGGCGATGTAGATGGCGATGGGGACGAAGACATAATCCTGAGTTCCTTTCTATATTCCTTTACCCCGGTTCCGATAGAAAAAATCGACTTGTGGCGGGAAAAGGGTATTGATATCATGATATTGGAGAATAAATTAAAATAAGTTCATGACCGGCAAAAGCTTTATTGTGTTTCTTTTGATGGTTTCCCTCACGGGATGTAAGGAAAAAAAAGAGGATTCCTATGTCTGGTTGCCGATGGAAGTCACGGCAACTGCCTATAATTCGGTAAAATCACAAACCAATGAACAACCCACGATTACAGCATGGGGAGATACGTTGACACTCGATTCAAACTCATTGGCCGTTTCCAGGGATTTAATCGCGAAGGGGTTAACATACGGTACGATGGTCCGTATCGAAAAGTTTCCTGATACCTTTTTGATCAACGACAAGATGCATCCAAGATGGCGTAACCGAATCGATATCCATATGGGAAAAGATAGGAAAAGGGCAATGGAATGGGGAAGAAAAAAAATAAAGATCTACTATGCTGTTTTAAGGGATAGCTTGGACGCTTCTTCTATGGGCGCATCAGAAATCAACGAAAAATGAAGCAGTTATCGGCAATTTTAATTTTTGTTTTATTGGCATCCTGTTCATCTTCACGAAAGATTGTGGACAAACCTATTGTATTCAGTGAAGAACGCTCCGCCCTTACCTTAGACTACTTGAGGGACAGGTATGGATTGGCTCAGGAAGTTCCTACGATAGCACCTAAGATGGTGGTATTGCATTGGACCGCCATACCTACCTTGGAAGGATCCTTTGAGGCGTTTCTGGACCCAAAATTACCGAACTGGCGTCCAGATATCAATAGCGTCAGTGGCCTGAATGTCTCTGCCCATTTTTTGGTCGATAGGGATGGTACTATCTATAGACTGTTACCGGAAACAACCATGGGAAGACATGTCATTGGCCTGAACCATTGTGCGATAGGAGTGGAGAATGTTGGAGGCACAAAAGATACACCGCTGACCAAAGCGCAATTAAGATCGAATATCTGGTTGGTGCATTATCTAGCAAAAAAGTATGATATCGAATATGTCATCGGACACCATGAATATACCTTATTTGAAGGCCATAGTTTATGGCTGGAGAAAGATGACGGATACCGAACCAAAAAATCAGACCCAGGGGATGAATATATGTCCATGGTCCGCAAAGCAACGAAAAGTCTCCATATGAAGCCATTGCCCAAAATAAAACCAATACTATGAAATCAAGATTAATAGTCCTATTCCTGTTCCTTTTCTTATGTAACTTCGGACATGCCCAAGATCAGGAACTGACCACTAAACTATATGAAACATATACCCACTTCAAAGAGCAACAACTCAATAAGCGACGTATTAAGTATCATGATCTGCAGCCGCTGCTTGCACAGTATGCAGCAAATCATCTTTTCACGATTAAAAAAGTGGGGGAATCGATTGAAGGACGTGACCTTAACCTAATCAGTATAGGCACCGGAGACACCCATGTTTTTCTATGGTCGCAAATGCATGGGGATGAGCCTACAGCAACCCAGGCCATTTTCGATATATTCAAGTTTTTTTCGAGTGACGATTTCAATGCGGAGAAACAAGATATCCTAAACAACATTACCCTACATTTTTTACCGATGTTGAATCCTGATGGGGCAGAACGCTTTCAACGCAGAAACTTGTTGGGGATCGATATCAATCGGGATGCATTGCGGTTACAATCCCCTGAGAGCAAGACCTTAAAACGGGTCAGGGATAGCATACAGGCCGATTTTGGATTTAACCTGCATGACCAAAGTACCTATTACAATGCAGAGCTTACGGAGAAGCCGGCCACGATTTCCTACCTGGCACCAGCCTATAATTATGAAAAGGACATTAATGAGTCTCGTGGAAATGCCATGAAGATCATTGTTTTCATGAATAACATCATCCAGAAATACGCACCTGGACAAGTAGGGCGCTATAATGACGATTTTGAACCAAGGGCTTTTGGGGACAACATACAAAAATGGGGCACAAGTACCATCTTGATAGAATCAGGTGGCTATGCCAATGATATTGAAAAACAGGAAATCAGAAAACTAAACTACGTCTCTATCCTTGCTGCCATCTATACGATTGCCAATGGCAATTATAAGGATATACCTCTTGAGGACTATGAGGAAATCCCTGAAAATGACAGGAAACTCTTCGATTTAAAAATCTCCGATGTCACCTATAACCTATTGGGTACCGATTATATTCTCGATTTGGGGATCAACCGCTTGGAAGTCGATAAGAAAGGGAACTCCGATTTCTGGTACAGCAGCCGCATACTGGACCAAGGTGATTTGTCTACTTTTTACGGGTATGAAACCTTAGATGCGGCAGGGTTTACGTTAAAACAAGGTAACGTATATCCTAACACCCTGGCAACCATGGCCGAGATAAAGCAGCTCGATGTCATGAGCCTATTAAAACAAGGGTATACCTATCTCCGAGTGGCCAAGATTCCTTTGGAAGCATTGGAGTCCCCAATTCCACTCAATATAGTGGGAGGTACCTATAAACTATCCGAATTTCAATTGCAAGTAGGCATGAATCCTACTTTTTTATTGGAGAAGAACGGAAAGCCGGTCTATGCGGTAATCAATGGTTTTCTATTGGACCTCGGTACAGGCATAGGGAACTTTAAGAATGCGATGATTTATCGATAAATGGGGGGTAATATTAATCGAAAAGTATTCAGTATTGAGTACTGAATACTGAATATTTAAAACGGAGCAAAACCTCAATACCCAAACCGTATCGTCATATAGGGTCCATATACCAATAAGATCACAAGCATGGTCAGTAAAATCGATACAATGGTGGAAAACAATAATAGCACAAGGCTCTTATAGCCCTTAGACAGTTGGCCAGCTGCGCTGTTTTGAATAATTTCGTTGATTACATCCATGATTTTCAAACTTTAAATTAAACGTCTTCATAGTCTTTAGGATGTAGGTATTCAATATAAATGGGGTTGTTGGTAATAGAACAACAGGAAGAACAAAAACCCTACCTGAACTTTAGGAAAACAAACCATCATAAATTTTATAAAATAAAAAAGCGCCCTGTGTAGGACGCTTATATTCATGCTAGTGTATGCTGGAATCATTCACAACCACCGGTAAAGCCATCAGCACTGAATTCAGTCTGTACCGCTCCTTTTTGATTGCCATCAACAACTCGGATCACTAAATTATTGTCCCCACTACCATCGCGTTTGGGGCTACAATATTCGAAAAGATAAAAGCTGTTGGCGCGTTCTGAGATTTTAATGGAGATCGCATTAAAAGTATTTTCCAATTCCTCCGCATTTCCGGCAAAAACACTATAGGTCTTACCGATATCGGTTAGTACTTGCGTATCTATTTCCGAGCCTAGACCAATGGTAAAGAAGGATACGTTAGAGCTGGCATCATTCACTTTCTTCAAGGCCGCCTCTTCTGTATAGCGCGAGGCCTGATCGGTACCATCGGTGAAAATGACCACAGAGGCCGCACCGATAACTTCATTCTTTATACTCTCCTTTAACAAATCTTCTGCAATTTTGGTGGACTTTATCACCGCACCATAAAGATCCGTTGATGGGTCATTGCTGATATCCTCAGTAATCGAGTTGATAGCATCGACCAATTCCTGTTTTGAACTGGTTAAATCGTTCAAAAGATGTAATTCATCCTCCCCATCGAACCAATAAATGGCCATTTTATAAGACTCCTCCGAAGTAGTCGGCATCACATTGTTCACAAAACTCACCGACGCCGTCTTCAGTTCATCAAGACTACTACTCAACACACTGTTACTTAAATCCAAAACCAATAAGGTGTTTGCATTGAATATTTGGGAATTGGATGAGATTCGGGCTTGTGATTCCGATTGTGATATCGTATTGAAACAGGCATCATTACGTCCTTGTTCATAAATGGTGAATTGATCGGCAGTCAATCCTGCAACGGGGCTGCCATCGGTATCGGACACTTTGAATAAAATGGAGACCTTCCCGGGCAAGGTGGTGTATTGTTCCTGTATGGATAACACCAAATCACTTTCTCCAAAGGCAAGACAATCATCAACCGGTTTACCCTTTCCGAGGCCATCCCCGAAATTAAGGTCCAAATTAACATCATCATCGGCATTACCGCACGAAAAAGCTATAAAAAGCAACGTAAAAACACTGAAGTATCTTAGATAGGATTTCATTTTCATTATTTTGAGGTTCAACACACAGAACGTACAATTGGTTTTTAAATTATATGCGAATAAAAAAAGTTTGTTAAATCTTGTTAAAGTAAAATCCACCGGATTTTTTTATCGCTGAAAATAGAAGGGAATACCGCTTTAGTCTTTTGAAATAGCATTTTTGGATGTACATTTATGTTTTATCGTATCTCATTCCTAACTAGGATTATTTTTACTTATAATTTCGCAACATGACCCATGAGTTCAAGGCCATCGTAAAAGCCTACATTTCAGCAAAGGAACAGCACATTAAAACAGTTTTAGCCACAGTCGTTGACCTTGATGGTTCATCGTATAGAAGGCCTGGGGTTCGCATGTTGATTACAGGGGATGGGAAGTCCATTGGCGCCGTGAGTGGTGGTTGTGTAGAAAAAGAAGTGATTCGACAGGCCCAAAGTGTCTTAAAGGATGGTATTCCGAAAATGATGACCTATGACGGTAGATACCGTTTAGGCTGCGAGGGCCTACTCTATATTCTTATTGAACCTTTTAGTCCCAGTGACGAATTTTTAAATGCGTTCGAAATACATTTGGAAATCAGGAAACCTTTTCGTGTCACCTCTTATTTTTCACATAGTGAGGGGGTAAATGAATCCTTCGGATCATTGATCCAATTAGCTGACAAAACATATACCTTCAGGAATTACAAACGATCAAAAGAAGAAATGCAGGTTTTTGTCCAAGACATGAAACCCTGCTTTAAATTAATGATCATAGGGGCGGAACACGATGCCGTTCAATTAAGCGGCTATGCATCGCTTACGGGTTGGGAAGTCACCGTTGTGGTGGCGCCTTATGAGCGCAAAACCCTTGCAGATTTCCCTGGGGCCCAGGAATTGTGCTGCGTGGATGCGGAAAACCTAGAGGTAGGCCTTATTGATGATCAAACCGCAGTAATGCTCATGACCCATAATTATGTGAAGGACCTACAATTTCTTCTGAGAATAATGGAAGTGCAGCCCGCCTATCTTGGTATTTTAGGTCCTGCCAACCGTCGTGAAACACTTTTGGGGGAATTGATAGAACGTAATCCAGAAATCGAGCCCTCCTTTTTCGATACCATATACGGCCCTTCAGGCTTGAATATTGGGGCAGAGACCGCACAGGAGATAAGTATTGCTATTTTGGCCGAGATCTTGGCTGTGGTCCGTAATCAAAACCCAATAATGCTTAAGAATAAAACCCGTCCTATTCACTACTAATGGGTAAAAAAGATCAGATAGCAGTGATCCTATTGGCCGCTGGGGAATCTTCCCGCATGCGACAGCCGAAACAACTGTTACCTTGGGGCGATACCACACTCCTTGGCCATGCCATAAAAGTTGCACAGGATAGTAATGCCCAGGACGTATATGTAGTATTGGGGGGCCATGCACAAACGATCCAAGAACAGCTTGATCTTTCCCATATCAAATGTATCCTGAACAAAAATTGGAAGAAAGGTTTGGGTACTTCCATAGCATGTGCGGTGAAACACCTTGCACATGCGCACAAGGCCTATGATGGTTTACTTTTTATGCTTGGGGACCAACCATTAATCGATGCCCAGGTGCTGAATACCATGCTCAGAGCATTCAGTCAGGGGAATAAAGGCATGGTCGCTACAAAATATCCACAAGGCAATGGGACACCCGTACTTTTCCATAAGAAGTTTTTTGGATTTTTAAAGGAACTGGATGGGGACAAGGGGGCCAAAGAAATCATCGCGAACAACAGTGATGATGTAATAGCCCTTGCTCCCGACGGGAAAGAGGTGGACCTAGATACCTATGCGGAGTACCAACAGCTGAAACAACAATTAAAACCAAGATAACGCAATGGGGAATAAACAATTTTTCATAGGTATAATGGCCTTGTTATTATCATACGCCACGATTGTAGGTCAAGAAATGGATTTTGAGAACTATAATCCCAAATCAACCTTGGTGGTTCCTGTACATGAGGTGAAAAAGGCAAAATTTCCTTTTATCGACGTACATAGTCACCAAAGGGGCATGTCGGCTGAGGCCTTAACAGCGCTGATCAAGGATATGGATGCCCTCAATGAGGGTATTATGGTGAATCTGAGTGGTGGTTCGGGAGAAGGATTAAATTCCATGCTAAAAAACATAAAGGCAACCTACCCCAATCGGTTCGCGGTTTTTGCCAATGTGGATTTTGACGGAGTCGGTACCGAAGGATGGGGCCAGAAAGCTGCTTCCCAATTGGAAATCGATATCAGAAATGGTGCAAAAGGACTTAAAATTTTCAAAAGTCTGGGATTAAGATATAGGGATGCTGACGGCAAACGTTTAGCTATCGATGACCCCAGATTAGCCCCTATTTGGGCCAAGTGTGAGGAAATGGGTGTTCCGGTTCTTATCCATGCGGCCGATCCAAAGTCATTTTGGGACCCTATGGACAGTGACAATGAACGATGGTTGGAATTAAAGACCCATCCCCGAAGAAAAAGATCGGCCACCGATCCCGCGCCATGGGAACAGATCATACAGGAACAACACAATGTGTTCAAGAGACATCCAAAAACCAAATTCATCAATGCCCATATGGGTTGGTATGCCAATGACCTTAAAAAATTAGGGCAATTATTGGATGCCATGCCGAATATGTATGTGGGTATAGCTGCCGTTATCGCCGAGTTGGGAAGACAGCCCAAAACTGCCCATGAATTCTTTATTAAATACCAAGATCGGATTCTTTTTGGTAAGGATAGTTGGCAACCAGAGGAATTCCCCACCTATTTCAGGGTACTGGAAACTGGGGATGAATATTTTCCCTATTACAAGAAATATCATGCCTTTTGGGCGATGTACGGGCTCGATTTGCCCGATGACGTATTGAAAAAAGTCTACTATAAAAATGCGTTGCATCTCATTCCAGGCTTGGACAGCGGTTTGTTCCCCAAAGATTGATTGATGTGATCAATTATATCAGCAATGTATTTGGTATTCAATGGAAAAGATTGGAACTTTAAAGGATTATGTTTGAACGATGACCCTTCTATACAGATGCCCATATTAATTCATATACTATGACAGAACCCGAAGCGAATTCTTTTGATGCCATTGTTATTGGCTCCGGTATTTCCGGTGGCTGGGCCGCAAAGGAATTATGTGAAAAAGGCCTGAAGACCCTTGTGCTCGAACGAGGGCGAAATATTGAGCATTTAAAAGATTATCCTACAGCACATTTACATCCTTGGGAATTTAAATACCGAGGATCAATGAGTAAGGAATTTTATGACAAGAACCCATTGATAACCAAAGCAGCGGGTTTTGATGACAGTACAGACCATTTCTTTATTGAGGATGACGACCATCCTTATGTTCAGGAAAAACCATTCGATTGGATACGCGGCTACCAGGTGGGTGGCAGATCATTGACATGGGGTAGGGCCTGTCAGCGGTGGAGTGACTATGAATTTAAAGCCCCGAATAAGTATGGGTATGGTATTGAATGGCCTATTTCCTATGGGGACGTTGCACCATGGTATTCCCATGTGGAAAAATTCATTGGTGTGTGCGGCAATAAAGATGGTATTGAAGCCATGCCCGATGGGGATTTTTTACCCCCCTTCGAATTTAATTGCGTAGAGCAATATTTGAGCGATAAGATTAAAGAACACTATCCCGATAGGCATGTGGTACAAGGAAGGTGGGCACAATTGAGTGAACCCCAGGAAATTCATTTGGAACAAGGCCGTGGAAAGTGCCAGGCACGAAATTTGTGTATGAGGGGCTGCCCTTTTGGAGGCTATTTCAGTTCCGTATCCTCAACGCTTCCGTGGGCAGATAAGACTGGGAACCTTACCATTAGGCCTTTCTCCGTAGTACATTCCATTCTATATGATGAAGAAACCGGAAAAGCTTCCGGGGTAAAGGTAATCGACACCAATACACATGAGGAGATCGTCTATACCGCCCGGATCATTTTTGTGAATGCTTCCGCTCTGAACACCAATTTGATTTTGCTCAATTCAAAGTCATCCCGTTTTCCGAACGGTTTGGGCAATGACAACGGACTTTTGGGAAAATATATTTGTTTTCACATCTATAGGGGCTTCGCTGTTGGTAAGATCGATGGTTTTGAAGATAAGTATATTTATGGGAGAAAGCCATCAGAACCTATTTTGGCCAATTACCGTAATCTAAAGGAACAGGAAATGGACTATGTTGGTGGGTTCACTACCTTTTGCGGTGCGTATCGTGTGCGAAATAATGAACTACCAAAGAGTGAAATTCAGATTGGGGCCGACTTTAAGCATGCGATAAGTGAAGCGGGGCAATGGTATATTCAAATGTACATGCAGGGGGAAACCATTCCTAAAAAGACCAACACCGTTTATCTAAGTACCGAGAAGAAAGATCAATGGGGTGTTCCGCTATTGGTTACCGATGTGGACTATGATGAAAACGATGAGAGGATGGTGGCCGATTTTTTAAAGCAAAGTACCGAAATGTTGAAGAAAATAGGATGTACGGATGTCCATGTCCAGGATAGTAAGCAACCCCCAGGATTGGATATCCATGAAATGGGAGGTGTAAGAATGGGCCGTGATCCCAAAGACTCCCTCTTGAATGAATGGAACCAAATGCATTTGTGTAAAAATGTATTTGTCACCGATGGTGCTTGCATGACCAGTACGGGAAACCAAAGCCCGTCAATTCTATACATGGCACTTACAGCAAGAGCTGCAAACTATGCCGCTGAGGAATACAAAAAAGGAAATATATAAATTAATCGTTTTAAAAATGGAAAAAAAGATTGGTGTTGGACTCGTTGGCTCACAATTTATATCATCCATTCATGCAGAGGCCCTAAAATCGGTTTCTGATGCTGAGATCATTGCGGTCATGTCGCCAACCCCGGGCAACGCCAAGGAGTTTGCAACCAAACACGGCATCCCACATCATTTTAGCGATCTCGATAATCTATTGGCCATGAAAGAGATCGATTTGGTGGTCATTGGGGCGCCCAACAATGTACATTGTGAAATTGCTTTAAAAGCCGCAAAGGCAGGGAAGCACATGGTCGTGGAAAAACCCTTATGCATGAATTTGATGGAAGCAGATCTTATGATCGATGCCTGTAAAAAAGCCAATGTCAAATTAATGTATGCCGAAGAGTTGTGTTTTACCCCCAAGTATGTGCGACTAAAGGCATTGTTGGACGAAGGTGCCCTGGGTCACCCTGTTTTATTCAAACAATCCGAAAAACACGATGGCCCACATGCCGATCATTTTTGGGATGTGGAACGATCCGGTGGTGGTGTTACAATGGATATGGGTTGTCATGCCATTGAATTTTTTAGATGGTTGAACGGTAGAAAACCTATAAAATCGGTTTATGCACAAATGAATACCAGTGTCCATAAAGACAAAACCATTGGGGATGACAATGCCATCATTATACTTGAATTTGAAAATGATGTTATCGCCATGGCGGAAGAGAGCTGGACAAAATTAGGTGGCATGGATGACAGGGCAGAAATCCATGGTTCTGAAGGAGTAGCTTATGCCGATGTGCTCCAGGGAAATTCCATACAGACCTATAGTAAAAAAGGGGTAGGGTATGCCGTGGAAAAAGCTGGGAATACCGTGGGATGGAGCTTTACCATGTATGAGGAGATTTGGAATTATGGTTTTCCACAAGAATTTGCCCATTTTGTTGATTGTGTAAAGAACGATAAAAAACCGGCCGTTTCTGGGGAAGATGGGCGGGCCGTTTTAGAGGTTATTTTCGCGGCTTATGAATCGGCGGGTACGAACAAGAAAGTTTTCCTGCCATTTGAGTCAACCGTGGACAAGCCTTATAAATTATGGAAAAACCGAAATCAATAATATAGGTATGGATCGAAGAAAAGCACTTTTACTCACCACCAGTATCTTGGGCAGCACCATGATCGGCGCTGATTTTTTTCTATCGGGCTGTACACGTAAGATAACGAACAAAGCGCTGTTCTCAGATGCCGATATGCTCTTCTTGGATGAGGTGGGTGAAACGATTTTGCCGGAAACCGATCGTTCACCTGGGGCTAAGGCAGCCAAAATAGGTGCATTCATGGTGACCATCGTAACCGATTGCTATGATCAAAAGGAACAAACCATTTTCAAGGAAGGAATAGATACAATAGGGAAAATGGCCCATACCGCCTATTCCAAAAGCTTTTTGAAACTTGACCCAGATCATAGGCAGGATTTATTGGTACGCTTGGATAACCAAGCCAGAACCATCCCCGAAGGAGAACCCCCACATTATTTTACCATGCTGAAACAACTTACGATTTGGGGTTATTTCACTTCTGAACCGGGGGCTACAAAAGCATTGCGATATCTTCCGATTCCAGGGAGTTTTAAAGGATGTGTTCCTTATAACAAAGGTGATAAAGCATGGGCATGATATGAACGTACACTATTGTTCCGATTATCAAGAAATGAGCCAACGTGCCTATGAATCCATTATTGCAGATCTTAAAGGACATCCCGAACAATTGATTTGCACAGCAACCGGTAGTTCTCCGACGGGTGCCTACGAAAAATTGGCAAGAAGGTTCACGAAAAATCCCGAGTATTTCAAAGCATTGATGCTCTTAAAATTGGATGAGTGGGGAGGCATTGATAAGAAGGAACCCAGTAGCTGTGAATCTTACCTTCAAGAGAAAGTGATCCAACCATTACAGATTCCTAAGGACCGATTCATTGCTTTTGATTCCAATCCCGATTCCCCTGAGAAGGAGTGCGCACGAATACAAGGGGAGATTGAACAAAAAGGGCCTATCGATCTATGTATTTTAGGAATGGGTCAGAATGGCCATATAGGATTCAATGAACCTGCAAGTTCTTTATCCCCACATTGTCATGTAGCCAAACTCACTCCGGAATCCTTAAACCATCAAATGATACATACTTTGGGCAAAAAACCGAGTTATGGATTAACCTTGGGAATGGGGGATATACTGAAATCAAAAAAGATCATCCTATTCCTAACCGGAGCGAACAAAAAGGCTGTCATACAAAAATTCCTCTCCAAAAATGTCACAACCAGCTTACCAGCTTCATTTTTGTGGCTACATCCGAATGTGGAATGTTTTATCGATTCGACAGCTGTCTGAATCTTAAGTTTCTTTATGAAAGATAAAAGGGCAGACCGATCCCCTGGTTTCATTCAAGGATATAAGAGATTAGTCCATTTCAATGAAATCACTTCCTTTTAGATCTTGTTGAGGATTGGTATAACTAGATCCATAATCCTGAAAAATCCCACAGGAATAGACTTTTTTGGCCAATGGGGCTTCTTCTTTTATTTTCTTTTTGGACAAGGCTTTAATTTGGGGAGACAAAAAGTTCATGATGTATCTTTAAAGGCATTACTTCTTATTAAACGCATAAAAAGCCATTTTCATATGGCCTTTATAGATCCAATTTCATATTTTTTTCTTAAAACTGCGATTTTATTGTGTACGGTAAAAGGATTATATAAAACGAAGTTGCTTTTGAATATAATCTAGGATCAGCATCCAGTTCATTTTAAGCACTAACGCAGCGGTTGGTACATTATCATCTTCGATGGCGGAGATAATGCCATCATGTTGGTTATCCGACTTTGCATAAATGGAATCATCGGACATAAAAGCTTTTTCGTAAAAAATGATACGTGTTTTTAAATCGGTCAAGATTTGTTGGGCAAGGGCGTTTTCGTAATGTTGGGTCAGGATTTTATGGAATTCAAGCTTTGCATGTATCCGCGCTAACGTATCCTTTGCATTTTTGAATTTGATCTGTATCCGTTTTAAGTCCTCTATCGATGTTTCGTCAAATACCGAGTTTTCAAGGGCCAAAACCTCTAAATCAGCAACCAGTTCATATAAGTCTTTTGCCTCGGAATAATTCAAATCGGCAATGATAAACCCTCTATTGGGTATGGCCTTGATCAACATGGATTGTTGTAATTGGGTGAGTGCCTCCCGTATGGGTGTCACACTCACATCGAGTTTACGTGCCAAGGCTGCCAAATTCAGGGTCTTTCCAGGTTCCAATTTCCCTTGTGTCATTTGGTTTAAAAGATGTTCCCGTACTTGATCGCGTAAGATTACTTTTGAAATCATATGCTAATATACTATATCGTATACGATTTAACGCAAAATCTTTGTCGTTGGTATCTAACAAAAGGAAAAATGGTCAATACCAACTCATAATAATGACAAATTATAGCTGATAATAGTGGATATTTTACAAGTATTTTCCTTAATTATTGGCTACATTAGTTCTGATTATGAAGAGCCAACTTACCGCCATACTGCTCACCATTATTTGTTTTTCGGGTTGGGCACAAAAAAAGAATGAATCGTTCCGCTTGCATATCAGAAAAGCGACTGCACCCATTGTCATCGATGGAGTGGCCGACGATTCAGCATGGCAGGATACTGATGTAGCCGATGATTTTTTTATGGTTTTACCCATGGATGGTCGAAAAGCCCTTGAGAAGTCGGAAATTCGAATGGCATACGATGATAAACAGATCTATCTTGTCGCAACTTTCTATAATAGTACGAAAGGGAAGAATTTCGTGGAATCCTTGCGGAGGGATTTTAATTTCGGCAAGAATGATAATTTTCTACTTTTTTTAGACCCCTTTAATAACCAAACGACAGGATTTTCGTTTGGTTCAAATGCTGCAGGAGCACAATGGGACGGCACTATGTTCGGCGGCGGTAGCATTGATCTCAACTGGGATAGCAAATGGGTGTCCGAAGTAGTTCGCGATGAAGACAAATGGGTCTTTGAAATGGCCGTCCCCTTTAAATCGATCCGCTATAAGGATGGGGTAAAGGAATGGGGTATCAATTTTAGCCGGTTAGATTTAAAAGCGAGTGAAAAATCGAGTTGGACCCCCATTCCCCGACAATTCCCTACAGCTTCTTTGGCCTATACCGGGGTTTTGGTTTGGGATGCACCCCCACCTTCACCAGGAACCAATATATCGTTGATTCCCTATATGTTAGGTAGTGTGACTAATGATGATGAAGGCACGACGTACGACAAAAAAGTGGGGGGCGATGTTAAAGTCAGTCTAACATCGTCCTTAAATCTCGATTTAACGGTAAATCCTGATTTTTCCCAGGTAGAAGTCGATCGACAGGTCACCAATTTAGATCGGTTCGAACTGTTCTTTCCTGAAAAACGGCAGTTTTTTCTCGAAAACGGTGATCTTTTTGCCAATTTCGGCTATGCCAGCATTCGACCTTTTTTTTCAAGGCGTATCGGTCTAGGTGTTCCGATTAAGGCAGGGGCAAGGGTCAGTGGCAACCTAAATGAAAAGTGGCGTTTGGGACTCATGGATATGCAAACAGCCGCCGTTGACGAAACGGGGTTACCCAGTCAGAATTTCGGGGTGTTGTCATTGCAACGTAAAGTATTCGGTAGATCTAGTATCGGGCTGATGGTCGTTAACAAGGAATCGGTCAACTATCCCCAAGAGAACGATTCCTTGACCGCCCTTTATCCAAAATTCAATAGGAACGTGGGGATGGAGTATAATTTGGCCTCTTCGAACAATTTATGGAATGGTAAGGCCTTCCTATTAAAATCATTCTCCCCAAATGATCAGGGTAATGGATTGACACAGGCGGCACATTTGGAATACAATAGTAGAAAATGGAATTGGCGTATCCAAGAAGAATCCGTAGGCGAAAGTTATACGGCCGAAGTAGGTTATGTCCCTAGAAATGGATATGTCAGGATCCAGTCTTTTTTAGGACACCTATTCTTTCCCAAATCCGGCAAGATCTTAAGTCATGGTCCCACCTTGAATACCAGCTATTATTTCGACCAAAATTTTGCCCGTACCGACAATACGAGCTATTTGCTGTACGCTTTTGATTTTCGTGATCGAAGCAGTTTGAATTTCTTCATATCGGATGACTTTGTGGAATTACTTTCCCCTTTTGACCCTACGAGATTAGGTAAGGAGGAGTTGGCGGCAGGTACGAAACATCAATGGAACGCTTTTGGGTGGATGTACGCCTCCAAGCCCCAAAGTCTGTTCACCTACACCTTTGACTCTCGATTTGGCGGCTATTACGAAGACGGCAACAGAACGAGTCTTACCACGGAATTGGGATACCGGTTTCAACCCTATGTAAGCCTTAGTGCCAACTTGAATTACAACCGTATAAAAATGCCAGCCCCATGGAATACGAATGAATTCTGGCTTATTGGGTCGGAAGTCGACATCACCTTCACCAACACCTTGTTCTTTTCAAATCTTTTCCAATACAATGAGCAATCGAAGAATTTCGATTTGAATTCAAGGTTCCAGTGGCGTTATAAACCGGCTTCTGATCTATTCATTGTCTATACCAACAATCAGTTGTTGTCTCCCTACACCGGCCGAACCTGGTCACTTACCTTAAAACTGAATTATTGGTTCAATCCCTAGGCCTTTGGTAGGGATACCCATACTTGTCCTCACCCAATTAAGCCCGCAGGATTGCTTTAAACGTGAAACAGGCATAACAAATAGTGCCCAATCTTATTTTTCATAAAAGCAGAGGATTTTGGTTTTGATTTCAATCCATTTTAGTATTTTTAAGAGATACTTTATTGGTTTCCATATCAAAATCTTAAATAGGTGCTCCTTGCCTTAAGAATACAACATTATTTGGGTATAAAAACTAACAAATGTCATGTTATTCGACTGAATGAAATTCTAGATTTGTAAGACAACTAAAAACCACTACTCCATGAAGATATACGATGACAAACACATAAAAAATGTAGTTCTTGTAGGTGCTCATAACGCGGGGAAGACCACCTTGGCAGAGACCATGCTTTTTGAGGCAGGATTGATCAATAGAAGAGGTGCCGTTGAAAATTTCAATACCGTCTCGGATTATCATGAGCTTGAACATGAAAGAGGAAATTCAGTATATGCCACGCCTATGCATACCGAATGGCGGCAGTACAAGATCAACATTATGGATACACCCGGATTGGACGATTTCATCGGAGAGATCATTGCCTCGATCCGTGTGGCAGATACCATTGTCACGGTCATCAACGGCCAACAGGGAGTCGAAGTAGGTACAGAGATCATTTGGAACTATGTTGATAAATACCAAAAGCCAACGATATTCGTAATCAATCAAATTGACCATGAAAGCCTGAAGTTTGAGGAAAGTTATAATAGCCTTAGGAATTTGGTAGGCAATAACATCGTAAAAGTACAATATCCCATAAAGGTCGATGGTGCCCAGTGCATTATCGATGTATTAAAGATGAAAATGTACAAGTTCGGACCTGAAGGCGGAAAACCGGAAAAACATCCCATACCCGAAGACCAGAAAGAACTGGCGGATATACTACATAATGAGTTGGTCGAGAAAGCGGCAGAAAATGATGAGGAATTAATGGAGCTTTTCTTTGATAAAGGCACCTTGAACGAAGATGAAATGCGGCAAGGTATCAAGGCAGGTATGCTCAACCTTGAATTGTTCCCCGTATTCTGTACCTCTGGACTAAACGATATGGGGAGTGGACGACTTATGGGTTTCATTGATAATGTAGCCCCATCCGCGGCCGACCTTAAACCAGAACAAAGTGTCGAAGGCAATGCCATAGAACCAAAAAAGGAAGCCCCTACGGCGCTTTTCGTATTTAAGACCATACATCAACCTAATTTGGGCCAGATTACTTTTTTCAAGGTCAAAGCTGGAGAAATCAACCAGAATGATAAATTGGTGAATTCAAGAAATGGGGAAACCGAGATTTTGAACCAACTCTTTATTATGGATGGTAAAAAACGGGAACCGGTTTCAAAATTGACCGTTGGCGATATTGGCGCCACGCTGAAGTTGAAATACACCGAAACCAATGACACCCTGCATGAGGCTGGGAATCCCATAACGATCAAACCCATTCAATTTCCTGAACCTCGAACCAAAAAATCGATTTCAGCCGCCAATAAAAAAGAAGAGGAGAAATTGAGTGATGCCTTAAAGAAAATCCATAGTCAGGACCCAACAGTGGTCGTATCCTATTCAAAGGAATTAAAACAGCTTATTTTGGGTTGCCAGGGTGAACTGCATTTGGCAACCATTGATTGGGTATTAAAAAATGTCTATGGCATTGAAGCTAAATTTGAACGTCCTAAAATTGCCTATCGCGAAACGATTCAGCGATCTTCAAATGCGAGTTATCGACATAAAAAACAATCTGGGGGCGCAGGACAATTTGGAGAGGTGCATTTAAAGATAGAACCGTGGTATGAGGGCATGCCCGAACCCGATGGCTTCAATATCAGGGGCAAGGAAGAGGTGGATCTTCCATGGGGCGGTAAGCTTGTCTTTTACAATTGTATTGTCGGTGGTGTCATTGATACACGATATTTACCATCCATAATGAAAGGAATCTTGGAAGTCATGGAAACGGGCCCCTTAACAGGTTCCTATATCCGTGATGTGCGGGTTATGGTCTATGATGGCAAAATGCACTCTGTCGATTCCAATGATATTTCCTTTAAAATTGCCGGGGCCCACGCCTTTAAACAGGCATTTCTAAATGCGAATCCGAACTTATTGGAACCCGTTCAGGAATTGACCGTGAAAGTACCCGAAGAGATGGTGGGGAGTGTCATGACCGATCTTCAATCACGACGTTCCATAATTCAAGGAATAGAGACCCAGGACCATTCCCAAATTCTTAAATGTATGGTCCCGGCAGCAGAACTTTATGGGTACTCCACCAATTTAAGGTCCATGACCCAAGGTAGGGCTACCTTTAAATCCGTTTTTTCATCGTTTCAAGGTGTTCCTTCGAATGTGCAAAAAGAATTGGTACAACAATCTGAACAGTAAATCGCTAACCAACCTAAGTAGAGAGGGCCCTGACAATTCTGTCAGGGCCCTCTTGTTTCTTGCTCTAAGGATTTGATTCATAATCCCTATCTATAGTGGCGATGTGCAGTCCATTGCACTCTTTTACTATTCTTGAAATTGGAAAAATAAGAATTCTTCCGAGCTTCAGTGGGTGTGGATAATGTGACTATTGTTCTCATGTTTTTTGTTTTTATATCCCGAATGAATTTGGGATTAAGTTGTTGTTTGTTGTTTTTTTGCTATCAATTATGGCTTCTGTACTCAGCCCAACGTACCCGTTTGCTATCCTTAAAATGCGAGAAATAAGCATATTTTCTGGCCTCGGTGGGTGTCTTGCTTAATGTTGCTTTCATGATTTCTGTTTTTTATGACCTATCGAATGCGGTTTGGTCTGATTGTTTTTTGATTTGATGATGATGGTTTTATTAGCGATTATAATTCCTATAACCTGCCCATTGAACCCTTTTACTTTCTTTTAATGCGGAAAAGAATGAATTGACTCTTGTTTCCGTTGCTGTTCTTCTGCTTGATGCTCTCATGATTTCCTTTTTTAGTTGTTGTTTAAATTGTTTTTAGTTTTTAAGTCGTATAACCAATCGGTGTTCCAGCCTTTACCCATTTCAAAATAGATTTTAGGTCTTACTTGGTGTGGATGCAATGTTTTCATTTTCGTTGTATTTGATTGACTTACACTAAACAGACGAGAGAGGGATTGATTTGTTACAGTACTATGTATAAAAAGGTACTATTTTATAGATTATTTAACAAATCCAGGAGAGAGGTGGAGGGGGTAGTACCTTCTAATATATTGAATATAAGCGTATTAAGATGATGCTAAAAACAATAAAAAAAACTGTTAAATAGTTACATGGTTGATGTACATCATTGTTGAATTGACATTCTTCCATTTTATTTGCATAAAAATATGATGTCAGTGTATATAATCATCCTTATAATATGCCTAATTATGGTGTACCTATTATTTATGGATCTAATACTTTTCATAAATACGGGCACCAATGAATATTATATTCGTGCCAAAGGACTCATGAAAGCTTCTCTTGAACCACATAAGGAAGAGCTGATACGTATTCATATTCAGGCCTTGTTTATGAATTTCTATTTCTATCCCATTAAAAAGATCGGTGCCTCCAAAAAACAGAAAAAAACAAAAACCAAGAGTACGAAAAAAAAAGGCCATGTCTCTTTTCAAAAAGGAATACGCGTCATTCGAACATTCAAAGTCAAACGCTTCTCTGTTGATTTAGACACAGGCGATTGTATCACAAATGCAAAATTATATCCTGTGTTCGCTTTATTGAACCATCATACGGGCAATTTCAGGTTGAATTTTGAAGGTAGAAACCAACTCTTACTTTATATGCATAATAGACCAATACATATTTTAAAATCATTTATTAACTTCTAAAAACGCATATCATGGAATTACATTTTGAAGAATTATTAGGAAAAATTACCGACTTTATGAAGTCTGAGGCCAATACCGACACGGTTGTAGGCAAACAGTTTGATCTGGGGGAATTTAAATGTGTGCCAGTCATTAAGGTAGGCATGGGATTTGGTTCTGGCGGTGGTGAAGGTACTGAAGCCAAAGCAAAAAAAGGCCAAGGAATGGGTGCCGGTGCTGGCGTAGGCATAGAACCTATTGGTTTTTTGGTAACCAAAGGTGATGAAATCTCCTTCTTGCAAGCTGGCAAGACCCATGGTTTGGCCGCTGCTTTTGAAAAAGTGCCCGATTTAATTGAGAAAATCGTCAACAATAGGGCGAAAGAAGAAGCCGTGGCGTAAGACCGGCGTATTATTAAAAGTCAAAAAATTAAAACAAGGTTGGTTTGTTCACCAGACATTCCAACCTTTTATTTTTACAGTAATGGGCTTAAAAAGTAATTTAAAGGTGACTAAATGGAACGAAATCATGGCAACAATACCATACACCCCCCCACAATTAAAAGCAATACCTTATATTTGCATAAAAATTTAAGAAATGGGATTCCTCTTTTGAACAAAGAATCCTAGGTTTTCTTCAGGATTATTTTTTATCATTGAATGATATGTGTAGCCTTTCTTTCTTAAATTATTAACTAAAACAGCGAAGTATAGTATGGCGAAGTCGCAGCAGACATTCAATAAAAGTGAAAAGGAAAAGAAACGTTTAAAAAAACGGGAATTAAAGAATAAGAAAAAATTGGCCCGTAAAGCGGCATCCAAGGAAAGCGGGGGAGGTATTCAATTCGCCTATGTGGATTATAATGGCAATTTAACCGATACACCACCGGACCCATCCCTAAAGATTGAAATAGAGGCCGAGGATATTGTTTTGGGGATTCCCAAGAAAGAAGAAAGCGATGAGGAAAAGTTCGACCCGGTAAGAAACGGTAAGGTTTCCTTTTATGATTCATCAAAAGGATTCGGATTCATCATCGACAGCGTTAATCAAGAAAAATATTTCACCCATGTAAGTGGGTTGATCGATGAGATTATCGAAAACGATAAGGTATCTTTTGAACTCGAAAAAGGACAACGCGGCATGAACGCTGTCAGGGTAAAAAAGATATAACGCCACACAGATTCCAATAGAATATTATATAAAAAGACCGCAAACCATTTGCGGTCTTTTTATTTCTCGTAATTCATAGAGGGTTGGTAGCACAAACAGATAAATAAACACATGGTTTGGGACAGGAATAAGGGGTATTCGTCCTTTTTCATTATAAAAAAATCACAAAAGTTATTTCATTACGATAGAAATAGTGATGCAATAGTTGTATTCACAATGTATAATCTAACATTCTATTAAAATGAAAAAAGTAACACTCTTGACCCTACTGCTCATTGTGGCTTTGAGCTATTCACAAAAGAAAAAAAACGGGACGGTTTATTTGGAGCATCCCGCGTTGGATGCAGTTGACCAAATGCAACAAGCCTGGATGGCTGGTGATGCCGAAAAGGTTGCAACGTATTTAGCCGATGATTTTAAATCCTATTATGGATCCAACGTTAACAAAGATAGAAAGGGGCAAGATAGGGAGGGCTTTTTAAAACAAGTGAAATCCATAACCGAAAACTTATCCTATGTATCATTAAAACCCTCAGAAGGGGCTTTTCCCGATGCCATTGAATATAAGGATGGCGATACATGGGTACAGACTTGGGACCACATGAAGGCCATTCATGATAAGACCGGTGTAAAATTGGATATGCCTTTCCATAGATTATATAAGTTAGATGATAAGGGGAAAATCAGTGTACTGATCAACTACTATGAAAATAGGATGTTCTGGGAAATAGGGAGAAGTTATTCAGATCGGGAAAATGGCACCATCTATAATCACCACGATAATATTAACAGTGTTCGAAGAATGATGGGAGCCTTTGAAAATGCCGATTTTGAAACAGCTTATAGCTATTTTGACGATGATTGCCGTTTTAATACCTTAGAATTACCCGATGGTGAAACAATGAGTCTTGATGAAATCAAGGAACGCAATAAAAAAATGTGGGAAGCCTATGAATTCAATAGTATTGATGTCGTCGGATATCCAGATTATCTGGAATATGACCTGAGGGATGGTCGAGTGGTACAATCCTGGTGGAAATTTAGGTTGACAAGAAAATCGGATGGTAAAAAGTTCATCGTTCCAGCCATGTATACCCATGATTTCAATGAAGATGGTAAAATTGTAGGCTCAAATGCATATGTAAGCACAAAGGTTTTGGATGCCAAATAAACGTAATATGATTTGATAATGAAAGAGGGCTTTTGGCCCTCTTTTTATATAATATTGGCAAAAAACGGTTCCTATTCATACTTCAATTGTACTACATTTGCTTTTTTATTCTGGAAATTTTTAAATGCTCAAAATATTTTTAATACTAATAAAACGAATGTTGCTAGGAATTGGAATTCTCTCGGGTATAGTATTGATAACCACAACAGCCTTCATAAATATCAGCCCAGAATTTGGCGGTAAGGCAACTAAGGAACAAAAAGAGTTATACGCCAAGTCCAATAATTTTAAAGAAGGAAAGTTCATTAACCGTGACAATATTCAAATGAGCATGGACTTCAAGAAGTTCGTAAAAAGCATGATTGGTTATTTCAAACCTTTACCAAACACAAGACCTAACGCTGATATTTCCGTACAAAAGATAGATTCCCTAAATATTGTACAATACAAGGACAGCACGCGATTGGTATGGTTTGGCCATTCCACCTTTTTGCTTCAAATGAACGGAAAGAACATACTAATAGATCCAATGTTCGGTGATGTACCTGCACCACATCCGATGTTGGGCGGCAAAAGGTTCAGTGGTGAATTGCCCATTGAGATAGAAAAATTGCCTCATATTGATGCTGTAATTTTGTCCCATGACCATTATGACCATTTAGATTATGGATCAATACGGAAGCTAAAAGACAAGGTAGGCCATTTTTTTACTCCTTTAGGTGTGGGCATCCATTTACAGGAATGGGGTGTTGAAGCGGGGAAAATAACCGAGTTGGATTGGTGGCAGGAACGTAATTTTGACGATTTGATATTTAGATGCACACCGGCCCAACATTTTTCAGGTAGAGGGGTCAATGACCGAGGCAATACCCTCTGGGCCTCATGGATCATTGCTTCAGATACCGAGAATATATTTTTTAGTGGAGATAGTGGCTATGGCTCACATTTTAAGGAAATAGGGGACAAATATGGCCCTTTCGATTTTGCTATGATGGAGTGTGGGCAGTACAACGAAATGTGGACGGAAATCCATATGATGCCCGAAGAAACTGCGCAAGCCGGTCTCGATCTGAAGGCAAGAATAATTATGCCCATTCATTGGGGCGCCTTTAAGCTGGCCATGCATTCATGGACAGACCCCATTGAACGGCTTATGACCAAAGCATCCGATTTACAGGTACCCGTATTGGTGCCTCAAATAGGGGAACCTATTTTTATTACCGAACAAGAAATCAAAAACTCAAATTGGTGGGAACTATATTAGTAGTCCAGTCCACTTCGAGGTGATGGCCATCTTCCCATTTTATTTGATGTGGCCGCGTGTACGACAGCATGATTAATATCAGCTTTCTTTATGGTTTTGAACTGTAACTTTGAATACTAATCTAGATTCGATCCATATGCCCAAAGCGTATGGTGTAGTATATTTCGAACCTAATAAATCAATTGACGATGGGAAAAACATATCGTATTTTAACCGTACCCAAAAATTTCCGGAACATTATTTTTCTTGCTGTGGTGCTTGTTTTAAGCAACTGTAAGGACGCTGAAAAACAGGAATCTCCTACTATTGAAACAGCGCTGGTTGCAGCTGAAGAAGCGATTATCTGGCATATTAAGACCATTCATCCCGATGGAAGGCTCATTGATGTCAAGGCGATTGACAAGGATGGGAACCGCTATGATGTAAAGGCCATTCAAGATACGAAACAGACCAGTTTTTTAGATATAAAGGCAATGGTAGGTGACAAACAACTACCGGTAAAACTATTGGTAAGTGGGGATAAATATACCCGTGTAAAGGCACTTGCCGATGACGGTAGTGTATATGATATCAAGGCTTTGACTCCTGAAGGGGATACATTGGATGTCAAAGGGGTAAGTAGAACCAAAAACATCATCCATATAAAGGCTATAAGCAAAACAGGGGAATTTTATGGCATAAAGGCCATTTCTCCAGAAGGGCGGCTCAATGACGTCAAAGGGATAAAAATAAATGATGAACAAACGGAAGAATTGATCAATGGACATGCTATTTATGCCCACGTTAAGGCGCTCCCTCAAGCAGGTGCCGCAAGCAATAATGGAAGATGGCATATCAAGGCCATTCATCCGGAAGGCTATGTGTTGGATATTAAAGCCTTCGATACCGATGGCACTATTTATGACGTGAAGGCCATTCAGGATTCCTATCAAAGAAGCCTAATGGATATTAAGGCAATTGTAGGTGAGAATGGGTATTTACCTATAAAAATGATTGTAAGCACCGACGAATACAAACCCATAAAGGCAATTTCGGACAACGGAACCTTGCTTGATGTGAAAGCTATCGCTAAAGATGGTACTAAACTAGATGTGAAAGGGGTGTTGCGTGACGGAAATATTATCCATATTAAGGCAATAAATGCCGAGGGTAAGTTCTATGGTGTTCAAGCTATATCCCCAGATGGCGAGTTGAACGATGTAAAAGGAATAAAGTTGCACAAAGAAGATCTGGAAACCGAAACAAACGGACAAAAGGTTTTTGCACATGTAAAGGCCATTCCACAGGCCTATTAAAATAATGAATCAATAGGATTGAAAAAGAGGGTCATATACCCTCTTTTTTGTTTTAATTAAATCAAATAATAAAAAGGATATCTTTACCAATGAACTTTAAATGGTATAATTAAAGCTTTGTATGCCTAAATCCCAAAGTCCAATATTGATTATTTTGGCGTTTTTCTCCATATATGTAATATGGGGATCCACCTACCTATTGAATAAAATCGCTGTAAACGAATTACCTCCATTTATGCTTGCATCGATACGTTTTATCGTCGCTGGTGTATTGATTTTCATCATAGCGAAACTTATGGGAAAAAGCATAGCCATAAACTGGATACAGTTAAAGAACGCCACAATTGCAGGATTTTTATTCTTGACTTTTGGCAATGGGGTAGTGGTCTGGGCCCTTAGATATGTCGATAGCGGTTTCGCTGCTTTGGAAATATCGGCCCAACCATTGATCATTTTGCTGCTTATGCGCATCATGCAAGGCAAGAAAATACAAATGATGTCGGTGGTCGGTGTTGTCTTGGGGTTTGTTGGTATTTATTTATTGGTAAGTCAAAAGCAAGTGCTCAATCAGGAGAATTCCATAACGGGTATGCTCATGATCTTTGCCTGTATGCTGAGCTGGGGATATGGAAGCCTTTTTGTGGGTAAGGCCGATTTACCGCGTAATTATTTTGTGAATACCGGGTATCAAATGCTCACAGGGGGCATTATGTTGGCGTTTTCGAGTCTATGCTTTGGGGAATCTTGGAGTTCACCATGGGTGTGGACCAAACCCGTGCAATATTCCATGTTGTTGCTTATTGTTTTTGGGAGTATTGTAGCCTTTACTTCGTTCAATTACCTACTGAAAGTCGTCTCCCCTGAAAAAGTGGCCACCTCTACCTATGTAAATCCTATTATAGCCCTTGTTTTAGGCTGGTACTTTTTAAATGAGCAGATTACCCTGCAATCGATTTGCGCGGCCGTTATTCTGCTTACAGGTGTATATTTTATCAACACGAAAAGAAAATTTGTGGTTCTTCCGCGTTTTTTTCGATTTTGAAGGGCTACAATACCCTTATCTTGTTCCGTGTTGAAAAAATGTCGCCCTCATCGTGAAGTTCCTGTATTAATCGTGTTATTACAACCCTTGAGGTGTTCAGGTCTTCTGAGATTTCCTGATGGGTGATCTCAATCATAGAATCCTTGGAAGATTTCGCTATATTTCTTAGGTACTTGAGAAGGCGTTCCTTCATTTTCAGAAAGGCAAGGGCATCAATTGAATCGACCATTTCGAGCAACCTAAAATGATAACTATCTATGATATAATGTCGCCAGGATTCATATTTGACCAGCCAGCCTTCAATCCGATCGACCGGTAGCAGAAGCATTTCGGCATCCTTCTCCACCAAGCCCTTGAAAACACTTTTACTCGTGTGTAAACAGTTTGCGAATGATATGGCACAAGTGTCCCCCTGTTCCAAATAATACAGGGCTAGTTCCTTATCATTTTCTTTTCTACTTATTTTGATCGTTCCTTTTAAGATCAAAGGGATAAATTTCAGTTCATCACCGATATCGATCAAAAGATTCCCTTTTGTGATCGTCGCGTATTCGCTCACGTCACAGATTTCATTCAAGAGAGCCTCCTCAAATAAATTTGAATATTCATCCCGAAGTTTGTCACAAACAGAAGGGTCTATTTTTTGCATCTTTCCTTAAGATATATCGTTCTACACAAAGTTAACCAATAAAAAAAGAAACCCCTTGTAAATACAAGAGGTTTCTTGGATTAAAACTCAAATGATTGAACAAAAAAAAGCTAATTATAAACTTTTAGAACTTAACTTGAACCTGAGCCAATAACATATCATTATCAACATTGATATGGGTTTCTATATGGGCTTGGTAGTTTACCTGTACCCTGATTTTTTCGTTGACAAAGTAGTTGAATCCCAAGGTCATCATTTCTTGGTACCCAATTTTCTTTACATCGATATTAGGGTCAAAGTATTCGTATTTAAAGACGGGTTGTACTTTATATTTGGTATCATAGGAAGCCATGATGTAGGCTCCATCCCTTTTTTCACCAAGTTCAACTGGGGTGGCACCACAACCACCACCGGCGGCACGGTTATAATCCCCTTCATCATAAATATACTCTCCTTGAACTTTAAGATTGTTCAACACAACGGCAAATTCACCGCCAAAAGTGCTTCTGGATGTACCATTCGTATTTGGGTAACCATGTCTAAAACTACCCCCTAAGGTTAAGAAGTCAGTGACTTTATACGTAGCCCTACCTACAATATCCTTATTTGAGTTATTATCTACCACACCTAAGCCCCTACCGTTCATTAAAGCTAGGGCATAATTGAGTTTAGTGTATTGGTTGCCGCCGAACAAGCCGATCCCAAAATCCCTTTGTGGCGCTACCAATTGATCGGCCACTATGGATCTATCGATGGTGACAAGGCTATGGCATGGGGTTGCGACCTCTAGGCTAAAAGGCTGTTTATAGGAGCCCAAAGAGATTCTTGCCCAACTGTATTTTTCATATGTGACAAATGCATCCATGATATAAGCGTCACCGGTACTGCCAATAAAGGGACTGGTTTCGAGCATGAAATAGTATGAAAAATCATCCATGACTTTGCCTCTCACACCGATTCTAGCCCTCTTGAACTTAAAGGTACTTACACCGGGATCGGAGAACGTATAATCATATTGGGTTTGTAAATATCCAAATAGGATTGGTTTGTTCGCGCTAAGGGAATCAGTGCCCGCACTCGGCATATCACCTTCACAACCTTGCGAAAAAGCATTAGTTCCCAGGAATAGTAATGCAATTACTACGATACTATATATTTTGTTTATCATCAGATCTAAATTTTAAGGATTGGAATTAATTCACCAAGGGTAAATTTTTTGAATTGCTATCACCACCCCATTGATTAGATGTAAAAGCTGTATTGGAATTGAACATGCCATTCATTCCAAATAATAAACTGTAGGCATCATACCCCAAAACCCTTAAACAAGCTGTTAAAACCGCTGAAGTTTGCCCTGTATAACAATAGGACACAACTTTAGCATTGGGGTCTGGGTCAAGGCCTAAATAACTATTATCTGCAAGTGTTAGTGGTAGTATACGATGGGCACCATCGATATGACCAAAGCCGATATAGTCTGCTTCACTGAAATAATTATTGATAAAATAACCGCTAGGAGATGCCAAGACATCAGCACTAGTTACGGTCTTAAAACCACCGGCGACCACTTGTTCAACCCTGTCCTTAAGAATCTGGGCACCATCCGTTGAAAAACTGCTGATTACCGGGTCACTGAAAACGTTATTGGCAGGAGCCGCATCATAGGACCAATTGGCATTACCATCGGCTGCATTGCCTATGTTATTGTTCCAAGGACCTGCGGTAGCAGCATTCCAGCCGCTCATTCCCCATTTTAAGGCCCTTGTATGGGAATAACCATATAGTCGCATCAAAGCAGTCGCATAACATGCGGTTTGGCCGGTATAACAAACGACCAGAATTGGTTTTGTCGCTGCTGCGCCTTCAGTCAAAATATCGGCAAATGCAACATTTTTAGCGCCTTGAATATGGTTGGCCAGAAAATCGGTATTATTTCTGATATCGATAATGGTATATTTTGCAAGGAAAGCATCTAAATCAGCTTCAGCTGGGGCACCAACTACAAACTTTTCACCATCAGCATTCGTGTCAATATTGTTGACATCCAAACCATTGGCCATCATGTGGTCTTTAAGTAACGTAAATGCGGGAGTCGATTCACTATCAACAATATCATCCCCTCTATCACAAGAGGTAAACAATAACGAGGGTAACAATAAAAGTCCGACTAAATACAATGATATTCTTTTCATAATATATAATTTAAATTGGTTTGATTTTATTATTCAATAACAGGGAACATGTTGATTTCTTTTTTGGTAAAAGCATCCCAGTCTTTTTCTTTTAAGGTCTTATTCATAATCGCGTTGGCTCCATAGGCAACATTCCCGACTTCATATCCCAAAAGATTTAGGTAGGCAACCACATAGGCCGCTTCTTGCCCGGTAGCACTGAAAACAGCTACTTTCTTATCATTGGGTAGGGTAGCGAGGTCGGTAGTGGAAGCCAAAGAACCATTGGGCTCATATAGAACGGCACCTGGAATATGGCCATTTGCATATTTCTCCTGATTCCGGTAATCCAAAACGAAGTAGTCCGAAGGGTTTGTGAAAATATCCTCTGACTGTATGATAAACTCCTTGTAAGGAGTAGCAAACGCTTTTTCCAAACGGGTCCTTAAAATATCCTGTGCGTCTGTTTTACTCGTATTCAATGACGGATAGGCACCTTTTTCAGGTTTTGCATTTTCATTGGTTTCCAATTTGTCGGCAAAATCATCTGAAATGTTCTTTAGCCAGGTATCCTCTGCAAAATCCAACCGCCATGAACTCATTCCCCATTTCATACTATACACATTGTCATAGCCGGCCAAACGCAAAAGACTGGTAAAATAGGCAGCGGACTGTCCGGAATAACATATCACTACTATTTTGTCAAAATCGGCAGGGGTGATCTTGGTTTCAAAATAAGAGAGCAAATCTTCAGGTTGAACGTTGTTCGCATCCTTTATATGGGAATATTCGAACCAGCTATCCGTACGGATATCGATTATATGATATTTTGGATCCTTCATGTTCTTTTTGACTTCATCTGCCATGACCAAAGCAGGGGAGGCCGGACTATTGATAAAATTGTTATTGGCCTCCAAATAATTCAATAAAGTCTCAAATTCATTTGGGGGATACGTTGATGAACGATCAAGGTCATTATTTGTAAAGCTGCTCAGTAATGCCGCTAAAGAAATAAGTACCGCAATGAGATAAATAGAAAGCCTTTTCATATTATAATGGTTTAAAATGTTATTGATTAAAAACGTAAAATTAGATACCGCAACGGTCTATGTTTATGACATTTATCACATTTTGTAATACATAATCAGTTCATTCTGTAACAAATGTTACATAGGAATATATGGGCAGAAAACCATAAAGCCAAGCAAGGGAACATTGCTTTTTTGACTAGGGTCAATATACCGTAGAGCACTTACATTTCCACAAACAAAAAAGGCAGGAATCCTTATGATTCCTGCCTTTCAATAAATGAGTTAGTCTAAGCAATCTTTCCTCGTAAAAGGAATATTTTTAAGCGTAAAAGCTTTTGATCAATACCTTGGTCTCAGCATCCTCCCTCTGGCTTACGTTTTTTCTTTTTCTTTACGGCGATAACCTTTTTAGGTGGTGGGGGAGCCACTTTTTCAACAGGTGCAGCCTCATCGGATTCCACTTGTTTGAAAATGTCCATATAGTTTGGGATAGGCTTTTCCAAATCATGATTTTTTACCTGAAACTCGGTATTGACAAGGTGTGTGGTGCCATTCAGAATTTTTATATTATCATATCCCAATTGGTACAATAGCATATAGGCACTATTGGCTTCGTCTGGATTTTTGCCATAGAGTATCGCCGTTTTGCCTTGATCCCTCAGTTCGTTAAATAGCGAAATGCTGTTTGCATTCAATATTTCCGATGTTGGAATATTCAAGGCATTTTCAAGATGGTTTATTGAATAATCGAACTTATCCCGAATATCGATCAATACCGAATTTGTTTGGTCAATATCGGCATGGGCCACTAAATACTCCTGGGTTTTCAGCATGGCAAAGGTTTCCGCTTTCGTTTTTCTATACACGTTTGTTGGCATTTTAAAGGTCAACACTCCAATAACGAGTATCAATATGAATACTACCGTAGAGATTGAGATCCGCTTTGTTCTTTCCAATTCTTTCATATCGATATAATTTTAGCAACCACCTTCTGGTTTTCTTTTCTTCTTTTTGACAACAGGCACAACCACTTTCTTGGGCGCCACCTTTTCAACTTTATTATTTTTCTGTGTTTTCACTCCTACACCGAAATGCAATGCGGCCGCCTGTCTAAAATTATAACGTTCAAATTCTGCTGCAGGCATATTTTCGGTAGGTTTGGGTGGGTTTAAGATGGTATTATACCACCCATTGATACCGCCTTGGAGTACATGTAGGTTCTTATAGTTCATTCTGTTCAATAATAGCCAAGCCTGGTCTGCCTTGAAATTCTCGTTTGAAAACAAGACAATGTCATATTGGTCCTGATTCAGATACCCTTCAAAATCAGGGTTTAGAATGGAGTCGAACGGAATGTTGAGGGCTCCTGGCAAGGTATATTTTTCATATTCGGAGGCCTTCCTGACATCGACCAAAAGTATCGATGGGTCCTTCGAAATGATTTTATCGGCCAATACATCCTGGGTCATATAACGTTCCGGATTAATGACTTTTGCCAAAAGATGTTCAGCCGTTACATTTTCATTTTTTTGGTAGGATGGCAAGAGTACCAAACCCAAAGCGGCAATTAAAAGCAATGTGGCTAGTATAATGTATCTTTTGGAAAGGATTTTGGCAACGCTCCTGTTGATCATGATTTTTCTAGTTTTTATTTAATAAAATATCTTTTTGACGCGCTTGCGGATAATATCTGAAACAAAGAAGGCAATAAGGGCAATTACGGTGACGCCAAAAATAATCCAACTCGCAGGAAGCTCAAAACTATCTACAAGTGTAATATTTCCTAGATAGGAACCATTGTAAATATTTTCAAAGATGCCAAAGGCCTCTGAAAAAATCAGGATTCCGATCATGATCCCAATAACATAGACCCAAGCATCCAATTTTCCTATGGCCACAGCACATATGCTTGTTCCGGGGCAAAAACCTCCGGCAACGAATCCTATCCCCATAATGGCACCGCCAATAATACCTCCCCACAAATAAGTGGGGTGTACATAGAGCATTGACATGTTTATCCATCCTAGATAATCCATATAATACAATCCAATGACCGAAACCAATGCCGCTGTAAAGAACACTTTTAAAACAGCAAAATCATAACCGTAAAAAACACCAGCCAATTTTCTAGAAGAGGAAAATCCTGAGGCTTCCAATATAAAACCGAAAGCTAAACCAATTAAGACGGCAATTATGATATTCCATTCATAGGATAGAAAGCCGTTAGGAATCAATGGTCCCATAATTTTATTTTATTTTAATAGTTAAATCCAATTTTTTCTAAAGAAGTAGGCGAATAAAAAAGCAGTGCCGAAAATAGAGAGCATGGTAATAAAACCGCCTGTCGATAATACTGCCATACCACTTAAGGCGGCCCCACTGGTACATCCTCTTGCAATTTGTGCTCCCAGGCCAAATAAAACACCGCCCAATAGTGCAAATACCAATCGTCTTTTCACCGTGATCTTTGGGGAATGTTGTACCCTGAAACCTATTCTACCAGTCAGTGCGCCCGATAAAAAAGCACCGACTAAGACCCCTAAGGTTTCGAAAACCAACCAATTGTTCATGGGGGACTTGTCCGCACTTACAAATTGGCTGTAATAGGCATTTTTTTCCGTATGCTCATGTGAGACTTGATCCACCATGGTCACAACGCTGCTTTTCATCACTCCACTGGCCCCTAGGCCCCTGCCGGTCATATAAAAGGTGAAAATGATCAATAGCCCTAAAAGGAAACCGCCGAAATAGGGGTTCCAATATACATGCCGCTTATTTTCATGTGATTTATTCATTGAATACGCTTTATATTAATATAGATATCTTGTTAATTGACCAGCCTCAACCATAACGAATCGGAAGACTAACCCCCCAATAAGAATCAATATGGCCGGGACCACGACGGGAACTTTATACCCCCGTAATTCCAATATTTCCAAAAGTCCGGGTATCAATAACCCCAGAATAACCACAAAAACAAAGAACATCACGGTAAACTCACCGTTGACCAAGAGTTCCATAGCTTCCAATTGTACCTCTGAACCTGCCCAATAGCCCATGATCATATGAACAATAAGGGCCAATTCAATCACGATAAGGACGATATCGATTTTGCTGAAAAGATTTCTTTCGCTATGCGATTTGGAAAATAATATGATCGTGGCCGCAGCTGTAGAAAGTCCGGAAACCAAAAATAAGGGCCCCAAAATGGCATTGTTCCATAACGGTCTAGCATTGAAGGCTGAAAGTAGTATCCCAGTATAGATACCAAGGACCACTGAAAGTGGAATAAGTACATAGGCCATATTCATTCGATTATTGGCCAAATAGGATTGGAATTTTTTCACGATTCCGAATTTAAGGTCTATTTTAGGGAAAATCTCCTTCCAATAACTGAAAACCCAAAGCATCGATAGGGGAGTAATTAGTAACAATACCCAAGCCCCCCATGACATGGGCGATTCTATTCTGACAGTTGTGTACAATTGCCAAAAATAAAATTTATGGGTCAGGTCATAAAATAGGGCAATCAACCCCAGTACCAAAGCGATGGGAGCCATAACTACGGCGTATTTAACCGTGGCAGGTGCCTCACCATCTTTTTTAAGCACCGTAAATAAGGCCGCAAAAAACAATAGACCGGCCGCCAACCCCCCTAAAAAAAGATAGACCGATATGGGCCAATGCCAAATTTGTAATGCGGGATCGATGTTCGGTATGTTTCTACCACTTGTGAATAATTCTTCTTCCATTTCTAAGGCTTATATTAAATAATAAACATGGGGTTTTGTTCCTGCTTCAGGAGCTAATGTTTTGTGTTTTCTGGCTCTCAACAATTGTGACACCTCACTATTGGGGTTATCCAAATCACCGAAATACATGCATTTTGTGGGACATACGGAAACACATGCCGGGAGTTGGCCTTTTTTCAATCTATGATGGCAGAACGTACATTTATCAACATAACCATCAGGGTGTTGGAATCTGGCATCATAAGGGCACGATTCAATACAGGCTCCACAACCTATACATTCATTCGGGGTTACCAATACGACGCCACCTTCAACAATATGACTGGCACCTGTTGGACAACAACGTACACAAGGAGCGTTTTCGCAATGATTGCAACGTTCAGACCTCAATTCAAGTTCAAGCTCGGGATACGTACCTTCGACCCGTTCTGTTATCCAATCCCTGCAGTACCCAATGGGAACATTGTTCTCGGTCTGGCATGCAACCACACAGTCACTACAACCTACACACTTCTTGGTGTCGATTACCATAGCATATCTCATACTTCTACAGTTTTAGATGGATTTTCAGTTAATATCTTTACAAAGTTTCCGCGCATACCGGTACCTCCCATTATGGGGTCTATCGCCACTTGACTGATCAATTCGGTGTCACTGGCTCCTTTGCCATGGGCACGTCCCAATTTCTTATTGTTATGGCCAAAACCATGAACCATATACACAGAATCCCATCTTATTCTTTCTGTTACACGAACCCTGATAGGGAAGGATGATTGTACCCCATCTTGGTTCTCTAACCATACATATTGTCCTTTTTTCAAATTCAGTATCCGTGCCACCTTTGGGTTGACCCAAAGATCGTTCTCGCTCTTTAAATCATTCAGATTGGGGCTATTCACCGTTCTACTAAACGTATGCATGGGAGACCGTCCGTAATTCAAACGATAGTAGCCTACTTGCGGTTGAGGGTGCTGTGTGAATTTAGGCATGGGGTCAAACCCTGCCTTCTCCAAGGCTGCAGAGTAGAATTCAATTTTTCCGCTTGGCGTAAAAAATTCATAATCCTGCCCATCTTCCAAATACATTGGACCAGATTTTCTTTCGAATTTTTTTACCCCTATTTTTTCCATTTCCTCCAAAGAGGTGCCCATCTCTTTCAGTTGCCATGCAATGACCTCTTTATAATCATCGTAGTTGAAAAAGTCATGTAGTCCCAATTTTTCACCCAGTTGCTTGGCGATCCACCAGGCAGGTTTAGACTCGAACCTCGGGGGTACCGCAGGCATCCGCAAGGCAATTGATGGTTCGCGATTGGTGGCAGACCTGATGCCATCATAACGCTCCAAATAAGTACATTCGGGCAGCACTACATCGGCGTAACCTGTTATTTCCATTGGCATGGTATCTACCACGACCATGAAATCCAAGGCGTCGATAGCCTCTTCCAATAACTTTTTATTCGGTATGGAATTGTTCAGGTTGGTGCCGGCTACCATCCAAGCTTTTATGGGGTGTTCATTATCTTCTGAAGGAATGGAGGCCCTTATCAATTCATTGGTAATACCCATTTCTGCAAATGGATATTTTTCCCCAATTTCTTCCCATCCCCATTTTGGGGTAGGATAAGCAGGTTGCGGAAATTTAGGAACGCTTATACTTTCTTTAAAATAGAAGCCGCCCCTGCGTCCCCAAGACCCTAACAAACCATTTAAAATGGCCATGGCACGAGCCCTTTGGGTATCGTCGCCATACCAAGTGACATGGCGTCCGGGATGAATAATGGTGGCTGGGGCAGCAGCCGCCATAATCCGGGCAGTTTTTCTGATTTCATCGGGTTTGATGGTTGTAACGCCATACGCCCATTCCGGAGTGTATTCCTGTACATGGGCTTTCAACTGCTCAAATCCCAACCCATATTTATCAACATATTCCTTGTCGTATAGATTTTCATTGATAAGTACGTTCATCCAAGCGAGTAGAAGGGCAATATCGGTCGAAGGTTTGATGGGCAACCAATGCTGGGATTTACTGGCCGCAGTCGATAGACGTGGGTCGACCGTAATTATTGTGGCACCGTTATCAATGGCATCTGACATTTCCTGTACTTGGGTATTATGCATGTTCTCGCCAATGTGGGAACCGATCAACACCAAACATTTGGTATCCCTGATATCGGTTGGCTCAGGAGAGCCTACCCAAGACCCAAAGGTTAAACCAAAACCTGTTTCCCGAGGACCTCGACATTGGGCATAGGCAGGTTCCGCAATGCTATCGGAACCAAAGGCCTTGAACAAATGTTCAAAATGCGCCCCTGGAGCCCCATGTTTCAATAATCCCATACTTTCGGAACCATAGGTGTCCTTAATGGTTTTCATTTTAGATGCGACCAAGGTCAATGCTTCTTCCCAGCTTGTTTCAACAAAGGTTTCCTCTCCATCAACCACTTTTCTGATCAATGGTTTTTTTAAGCGATCATTATCAGAATACATACCAACGCCACCCGTTCCACGAGGACATAACCTTCCATTGCAATGAGGGTCAATTGCATTCCCAATAATTTTGTGAATGTTGCCATCACTGTCTGAGTGCACCCATCCGGCACATTTCCAGAAACAAACCTCACAATAGGTAGCTGTTTGTTTTAATTTTTCAGGGAAATTTTCCAATGCCATTCCCTCCAAATAGGAATTCAAACCTAAAGACTCCATAGCAGAAGCAGTAACAGCCACACCTCCAAAGCCTAAAGCAGAAATCCTAATAAATTTTCTTCTTGATGTACCCATATGATCAAATTTCAATAGTAGCGGATATAATCTTCAATTTAGGTGACAAAATTATAGGTCTATTAGAACCCGAATAATGATAAATGTCATGTTTTCAATACCTTAAGTGTAACAAATGTTACACAAGTAATGATTTTTACAACTGATATAAATCGTAATTTTGTGTTCGCAACGGCCTAAACATGAAGGGAAACACCTCTTGGGACATAAAAAAAATTAGCATTGCTTTTGGAATCTTTGGGGTTTTACTTTTTGTCATAGGACTGAAATATTTCAATTTGAATGTTAAAGGCCTTCACACCCCTTCAGAGTATAGCGCTATTTCATCAAATGAGGAAAGCTGCCTACAATGTCATGGGAACACTACAGGTTTTTCAGAGTACCACAATCCACAAATCATAGGATGCGTCAGCTGTCACTTGGGCAACGGCAAGGAAATGGATAAGGATAAATCACATCAGGACATGGTGTTGATTCCAGGTAACCTTAGTAATGCGAAAGAGACCTGTGGTAAATGCCATCCCAGTGAGTTATCAAAGATAGAGGCCTCCTTAATGACCACGAATAGCGGCATTGTGGCTGTTGATAAATTTATCTTCGGGGAAGCGGAAACACCAGATGATCATTATCATATTGAGAACATTGAATATACGGCCTCAGAAAAACACTTGAGGGACCTATGTGCCAATTGTCATTTGGGAGCGGAAAAGACCGAATTCGGTGCCATAACCACCTTGAGCCGGGGCGGTGGTTGCATTGCTTGCCATTTAAATTACTCCACCGGGGCAGAGACCGATCTGGTTGAATATCTGGCTACGGATAAAAAGACATTGCCCAGCATACACCCTGCAACGAATATCTTTGTAGACGACCAACACTGCTTTGGTTGTCATAGTCGATCAAGTCGAATCTCAACCAATTATGAAGGCTGGCAAGAAACCTTATTGGATGCGGATGAGGTAACGAATAAACCCGAATATCGTGTATTGGAAGATCTGAGGGTATATGCCAAAATGGAGGCCGATGTGCACCATTCCAATGATATGTTATGTATTGATTGTCATTCGAGCCATGAAGTCATGGGCGACGGCAAGGTATATGCCCATGAGGAACAAGCGGTGAAATTACAATGTTCCGATTGTCATTATACCAAAAAGCCCCAAACCATCCCTTATGATTCTTTGGATAATGAATCCCTACTCGTCTTTATGCATAGGAACTATACCCATTCCGACAAACCTATCTTAGTAGCCCAAAAGGACGGCCACCCCTTGGTAAATACGTATATGGAAAACGATACGGCGTTCTTGATCGGCAAGAAAGATGGCAAATTGCATGAGATAAAACCGCAATCCGAAGTCTGCTCAAGGGATAATGCCCATAAAAACGTGAGCTGTGCGACCTGTCACTCTTCCTGGACCAACAAATGTATTGGTTGTCACAATGTCTATGAACCCGATGACCCGAATGGCTTTGATCTCTTGGACAAAAAAGATGTCACCGGACAATGGGTAGAACATGTTGCCGAATTTTTAACATCCTATCCTACGCTCGGTGTTCGGGAGTCGAAAGAAGGCAAACATTTTGAACCTGCCATTCCGGGCATGATCATGACCTTGGACAAGGGTAGTTTTGAACATGGGCGGGTAGGGGAGAACGTTTCCTTTCATCGATTGTATGCGCCAAATTCCCCTCATACAACGACTAAGGTCGTAAGGGATTGCAAATCTTGCCACACCGACCCTGCAGCCCTAGGGTATGGCTCAGGGGAATTGCGCTATAGTACATCAAAAGAAACCGGGGAATGGACCTTTACCCCCGAATACGCCTTGAATACCAACGACAACTTGCCCGAAGATGCCTGGATCGGTTTTATGAACGAACAAAATCAAAATACGGTGAATACCACACGAACGGATTTTAGGCCCTTATCGATTAAAGAGCAACAACGCATGCTCTTGGTCGGGGCCTGTCTACAGTGTCATTCCGAAACATCTGAGGTCATGCAGCGCAGCTTGATCGATTTTCAGGAGGTACTAAATAATTTGGATTCCCAGTGTATCGTGCCGAGTCACCCTTGACAAAAGATACAGGCAACGCAAAGCGTCAAAGCAACGCAAATACCGACCAATAAGCACATCGAAGTAGTCCGTTACCCTGTATTTCCAAAGGGTATCCTTTTTCTATATACTATAAAGGAGTGGATATGCCATAATATTTAGATAAGCCTAAATATATTTTATATCTTTGTGAAAAATTGGTAAGATGTTATCCCAAGCGGAAGAAAATTATATAAAGGAAATCTATGCCCTGGAAGAGGAAACGTCCCAGTTGGTAAGTACCAATGCCATTGCCAAAAAAATGAGTACCAAGGCATCTTCCGCTACCGACATGTTGCAGAAGCTTAACCAAAAGGGGTTGGTAGACTATACCAAATACAGGGGTGCCAAGCTTTCGGCCAAGGGCAAGTCAAAGGCGATGACCATTGTCAGGAAACATCGGCTGTGGGAAACTTTTTTGGTCGAAAAACTTGGTTTTAACTGGGATGAAGTTCACGATATCGCTGAACAATTGGAACATATTCAATCAAAAACCCTAACCAATAGACTCGATGCTTTTCTAGAGTACCCTTCCTTTGACCCCCACGGGCATCCGATACCCAACGTTAATGGTAAAATCGTGGCCTCTGAAAGCACCCTGTTGGCCGAATTAAAGGTCCATGAAGGTGGTGTTTTGGTAGGGGTAAAGGATTCGTCAGACCATTTTTTAAAATATCTAAGCAAGATCAACATTACCATTGGGGATCATATTAAGGTACTCGATATTGAACCCTTCGATAATTCGGTAACCATTAGCAACAAAACTGCGAAGCTTACCATCTCGGGAAATGTAGCCAATAACCTATATATACATGCAAATGAACACGTATAACCCCATTATGGCGCTCATGGTATTTTTTGGGATATGCCTCTTGGCCTATCTACTTTTCAGACCCAATAACGGTTGGTTTTGGTTGATCAGGAAAGGTTCCCATTCGAACGATAAAATTATTGTGGAAGACATCCTAAAACGGTTATACCACAATGAAAATTCCGGGAAGTACCTAAATACCAATGACATCGTTCGCATATTAAAGCAAAATGAAAAAATGGTGATTGAAAGTATCGATCACATGGCCAACCAAGGATTGATCCGAATGGAAGGTGATGTGGTGAAATTGACCAAATTGGGCAGTGATTATGCGTTGCGTATCATAAGGGCCCACCGATTATGGGAACGATATTTGGCTGAAAAAACCGGGTTTAACAAAGCTGAATGGCATGAGCGAGCCGAACGGAAAGAACACGAATTATCGATGGATGAAACCAATCTCCTGGCCTATAAATTGGGGAACCCCCAATTTGATCCCCATGGAGATCCCATACCGACAATTACCGGGAAAATGGCGAAACTCAGAGGGGTACCCGTATCTGAGCTAAAGGTAAATACCATTGGGCGGATAATACATATCAAGGATAAGCCCGATATCATCTATAAGCAAATATTGGCCGAGAACATCCATATAGGTTCCATTATTCGGATCGTCGAAAAATCCAAGGAACGAATCGTGTTCCATTCCGAGGGAGAAGCCTTTAAATTGGCGCCGATTATGGCTGGGAATATAACGGTTTCCGTGCTTGAAAAAAATTTGGCCTTTGAGGATAATGTCTCAAGACTGAACATCCTTAAAGAAAATGAATCCGCAAAAATAATCGGTATTTCCAAGGAAATAAGAGGGGAAAGTAGACGTCGGTTGTTGGACCTGGGTTTTGTGAAAGGTGCTGAAGTACGTATTGATCTGTTGAACCCCTTGGGTGAACCCAAGGCGTATTTGATCAAGGGGACAAGTATTGCCTTGCGGAATAATCAGGCATCAAAAATTTTAATAAAAAAGTAGGCGATGGATGTGAAACCAAAAAGTGCATGTGATACCTGTGCGCATTTCAATGCGGCAGGATTGAAAAAATTAGGTGTGAACACCACGGCTTTTGACCATGTCATTGCCTTGGCCGGAAATCCGAACACGGGCAAAAGTACAGTATTCAATGCCCTTACCGGGCTACGTCAGCATACGGGCAATTGGCCCGGTAAAACCGTAACCAGGGCAGAGGGCGCTTTTGAGTATAATACTGAAAAATACAAATTGGTCGATTTGCCGGGCACCTATTCGTTGCTCTCTACCTCAGAGGATGAGGAAGTGGCACGTAACTTCATTCTTTTTGGGCGACCCACGGTCACGGTTATCGTTGTGGATGCGAGCCGATTGGAAAGAAACCTGAATTTGGTATTACAGATCTTGGAGATTACCGATAGGGCAGTCCTCTGTTTGAATTTGATGGATGAGGCCAAGCGTAATGAAATAACGATAAACACACGTACGTTGGCACGGGATCTAGGTATTCCCGTGGTACCGACCAGTGCACGCTATAATGAGGGTATACCAGAATTGATACAAACCATCAGTGAGGTCGCCAGCGGTGCCATTAAATGCAAACCCCATCGCATCAAGAACATTCCCGCGAATATTGAAAAGGCCGTTGAACAATTAAGTACGGAAATTAAAAAGGAATATCCCAATATGCCCAATAGCAGATGGATCGCTTTTCGATTATTGGAAGGGGACCAACACATCATAAAATTGCTCAAAACGGGCGAATTTGAAGAATACGCCATATGAATGCCAAGAATATAGATAATATCATTGCACAATCCAATGACCTTCGTTGGCAAATCGGGGACGAATTTCACGACAATCTGGCCGAAGGTATTTATGCCGACGCCGCTGAAATTGTGAAAGCGAGTGTTCATAAGCCCAATGAGAAGTATAGACTGCGTTTTGATGCCAAAATCGATAAGATCATTACGAGTAAAACTTGGGGATTTCCATTGATGTTCCTGATTTTGGCGGTGGTGCTCTGGCTGACCATTGTTGGCGCAAACTATCCTTCATCAATGCTGGCTGAATTGCTTTTGGAAACCATTCATCCTGCCTTAAAGGGATATGCCGCTTCGTTGGGTGTACCTTGGTGGTTGGATGGATTTTTGATCGATGGGGTATATATGGCGGTCGCATGGGTCATTGCGGTCATGTTGCCCCCCATGGCCATATTCTTTCCGCTATTCACCCTATTGGAAGACTTTGGATATTTACCAAGGGTGGCTTTCAATTTGGACCACTTGTTCAAACTTTCGGGAGCCCATGGCAAACAAGCCCTTACCATGAGTATGGGTTTTGGTTGTAATGCCGCAGGGGTTGTTGCAACGCGCATCATCGACAGTCCTAGGGAACGGCTGATTGCCATCATCACCAATAATTTTTCGCTCTGCAACGGCCGTTGGCCAACACAGATATTGATTGCCAGCATTTTTGTAGGTGCGGTTGTACCAGCATCTTTTGCAGGTCTTGCTTCGTTGGGCGCTGTCATTGGCATTGCCGTACTCGGTATTTGTTTCATGTTTTTGGTTTCCTGGGGGTTGTCAAAAACAGTATTGAAAGGGGAGGTATCGACCTTCAACCTTGAATTGCCACCCTATCGACCCCCGCGTTTTTGGAAAACGATATATACCTCGGTCATCGATAGGACCTTGATCGTATTATGGCGTGCCATCGTCTTTGCAGCACCTGCTGGGGCTGTCATCTGGCTTATTGCCAATATTCATGTTGGAGATTTGAGTGTGGCCGCTTGGTTGATACAGTCCTTAGACGGATTTGGATTTCTTTTGGGGTTGAATGGTGTTATTTTAGTGGCCTACATCGTGGCCATACCAGCGAATGAAATCGTTATCCCCACCATTTTGATGCTCACAGTGCTAGTAACGGGTGTTGCCGGAGGTGCAGGGGACGGCGTAATGTTCGAGTTGGATTCCGTGAATGCAACAGGGGATCTGCTCAGGGCTGGAGGGTGGACCTTATTGACGGCAGTCAACCTTATGCTGTTCAGTTTATTGCACAACCCATGCAGTACCACAATCTATACGATATATAAGGAAACCAAAAGTGTCAAATGGACCGTCGTGGCTTCCATACTACCAGTGATATTAGGATTTGTGGTAACGTTCTTGGTAGCCCAGGTTTGGCGTTTATTGGCATAGCTTATGACCCGCACGAAATTTGAAACGTCCCCCTTAAAATCAACAAATAATAAATCCTATGAAGCATCTTTTTTGCATCCTTTTGATTACTTTGACTTTTTTCTCTTGTATGCCACAAAATACCATTCGTCTTTTCAATGGTGATAATCTGGATAATTGGCATATCGATGTCCCGGCAATGGATAGCATTCCCGAGGCGATCAATCCGTTTATTGTGCGAAATGGAATGTTGGTGAGTTTGGGCAACCCTCAAGGGCATCTCATTACGGATAAGGATTATCAGGATTTTCGGTTGAATATTGAATATCGATTTGCAGGGGAACCCGGCAACTGCGGTGTTTTGGTTTTTGCTTCAACCCCACGGGCGTTGTATAAGATGTTCCCAAAATCGATAGAAGTGCAAATGATGCATGAAAATGCTGGGGACTTTTGGTGTATTGTTGAGGATATAGCAGTCGACAATATGGAGGAACGCCGCGGACCCAGGAAAGATTGGGGCATCACCGAGGGCAAGGAACGCAGGATCAAAAATTTAACCGATGACTCCGAGAACCCTATAGGGGAATGGAACCAGATGAAGATAGAATGCCTTAAGAACGAAATAAAGGTGTGGGTAAATGGGGATTTGGTCAACCATGGGTATAATGCCACAGCTTATCGAGGGCAAATTGCCTTACAGGCCGAAGGTGCCGAAGTGGAGTTCCGTAAAGTAGAATTGTCGCCTATAACCGAATTGAGTAACTAAGTACCCACACTAGGCCAATATACTTTCATGGCCCGAATCTTTGACGAAAAGACAGGAACTCCCCGTTTTAGCGCTAACTTCTTGGACAAAATTAAAGTCTAGATTTCCTTCCATCCCAAAGATGTTAAGGTCGGCAGCAGGTGCTACTTCCACGATTTCCCTAAAATTGCCCACATGCACATCGGTCAAGGTCTGGGGCAATCGAGCAAGATTCACCAAAGTCATCAGAAAATCTTGGGCGTTTTCTTTTTCCTTTTCATCATCAATAACGATAATCAACCTAATTTGGGCATCCCAATTCATTTTTAGTTTATAGGCCACTAAAATAGAAAGGTCCAAATTCCCGATATCCCATCCCAGGTCCCAATTGTGCTTTCTATCCCTGACCCAAACATTGATCATATTACGCTGGCCCAATAGCGCCTTTGGATGCGATAAATAAAGCAATACCCCAATTTCCAACCGTATACACTCTTTGATAACGGGTCGTAACTCCGTTTCATAATCATCGTGTTGTTGCAGATTTAGAAATACAATATTAGGCTTAAAAAATGCCCCTTGTAGCGCTTGGTTACCATAGTTGACACCCTTAGCGAAATCATCACTATGGATAACCGACCACGAAGAAAACACCCCTTTTTTTCGAAAGGATTCAGAAAGCGCGGCCAACTGGTCTCGGAAACCTGTCTTTTCAGTATAAGGTTCAATACCAAGAAGTTTGATAGAGCCTTTCGGCTTGGCGATATTCCTTAAAAATTGGAAATTGCCTTTGGCCCCATGAATATCCCGTATAGGAACCATAAGATTTGGTTTCCAGGCCCTTTGTTGCATGCTTTTCATGCCCCACGTATGTTTTGCGGCCCATTCCGCAAAGGAAACGAATAGTCCTGATCGGACATCCTCAAAGGGTGTTTCCAAATTTTGTCTTGATAAAAACCAATACACGACAAAAACAATACTGATCGAAAGGAGGCTAATGGTCGGATTGATGATGAACATGGCCAAAACAGAGGATATGAGCCCTAACCAGGGAATCCATTTATAAACCTTAAAAACAGGCCTATAACTTATTAGTCCCAAGCGTTGCTCAATGATCACGACAACATTGATCATTGCATAGGTTATAAGAAAGAACAACGTAACCAAAGGCGCAATCGCATTAAGGTCCCGCAAAAGCATAGAGATGAATATCATTATCCCGGTCACGATCATAGCATTCCTGGGTTGGCCATTGGCACTTTGCCCCGCAAGAAAAACACCGTAAGGCAACACCCGGTGTTCCCCCATGGCAAATAGAATTCTGGAAGATCCAACCAAGGAGGCCAATGCGGAGGAAAAAGTAGCGCCCAAAATCCCGGCAATAATCAACGGGCCCACATAGGATTTATCAACAATAATATTATAGTCCGAAATCAACTCTTGCTCGGTAGCCGTGCGTGCCAGCCAGTAGGCCAAAACCATATAGATCAAAAAGCTAACGGCAATGGCCCAAAGCGTGCCTTGGGGAATACTTTTCTTCGGATTTTTTAGTTCCCCCGACATATTGGCTCCTGCCATAATACCCGTCGCGGCTGGAAAGAAAACAGCAAAAACAAGCCAGAAATCACTGCCCGTAAACCCATTCTCAACAGACCCCTTGAACGTTCCCCATCGCACGGCATCTTCAGTTGGTATATACATTGATCCATAATAAGCTGCAAATACGATTGAAAACAAAGAAAGAATGATCACCACCATAATGAAAAATTGCGTTTTTATGGCCAAATCGGCACTGATATAGGCAATGGTAAGCAACACCCCAAAGACGAGGATATCTACTAAAAACGCATCATGCCCGGGGAAAATAGTTAGCCATCCCTCCCTAAATCCGAAAATATACATGGTAACCGCCAATCCTTGGGAAATATATCTGGGGATGCCCAAACTCCCACCTACTTCCAACCCAAGGGCTTGTGAAATTATGGCATAAGCCCCTCCAGCACCAATTCGGATGTTGGTGGTAATGGCCGACATGGATAAAGCCGTACAAAGTGTTATCAGGAATGAAATAATGATTATAAGCCACGCTCCCAACAAACCGGCATTACCTACTACCCAACCGAGCCGAAGGTACATAATCACCCCAAGAATCGTGAGCAGGGTAGGAGTAAAGACCCCAGCAAACGTCCCGAACTTTTTAATAGTATTCTTTTGTATATCCATCGTTG